>NZ_DICD01000004.1:0-180337 GCF_002415245.1 Pantoea sp. UBA5035
TAACAGGTACTCATCTGTCAAACGTCATAATGAATGTCATTATGTGTTCACTCGTGACGCTTGATATTTTTTAAGTCCGAAGAATTTTGAAATCTACTCTCTAGTGCCCACACAGATTTTCTGATAAAATGTTAAAGAGCGGTGCAGTCAGCGGCCGAGCCTGCTGCTGCGAGGTGGCGTATATTACGCTACTCTCCTTCGGAGTCAACCCCTTTTTTTCAGGGATTTCATCCGGCGGCTCAGCTTCCCGAGCCTCCTGAACACCGCCTTTCGTAAGCCGTTGTGCCGTGTCAGTGGAGGCGCATTATAGGGAGTTCTTCCGGGCTGACAAGCGCTAATTTAAACTTTTTTACCAACCGCCTGTTTTCCAGGCAATACGCTGAAAATTGCGTCAAAATAGCGTTTTTTAGCAAAAAAAACGGGCCCGAAGGCCCGTTTCGCTGATGTCAGTTACTGATGAGCGACGATTTCGCCCTCTTTGACGTCCATTTCGATGGTTTTGCCCGGCACCAGCTGACCGGAAAGGATCTGCTGCGCCAGCGGGTTTTCGATCTGCTGCTGAATCGCACGTTTCAAAGGACGCGCGCCATAGACCGGATCGTAGCCGTTCTCCCCCAGCAGCTTCAGCGCTTCGTCGGAGATATGCAGCTGGTAGCCGCGTTCATCCAGACGTTTATACAGACGCTGCAGCTGAATCTGCGCAATAGAAGCAATATGCTGCTCGCCCAGCGGATGGAACACCACCACTTCGTCGATACGGTTGACGAACTCCGGACGGAAGTGATGGCCGACCACATTCATCACCACATCTTTCATTTCCGCGTAGTTCAGTTCGCCGAAGCGTTCCTGAATCAGATCGGAGCCCAGGTTCGACGTCATGATTACAACGGTATTGCGGAAGTCGACGGTGCGCCCCTGTCCATCCGTCAGACGTCCGTCGTCCAGTACCTGCAGCAGAATGTTAAACACATCCGGATGCGCTTTCTCTACCTCATCCAGCAGAATGACCGAGTAAGGACGACGACGCACCGCTTCTGTCAGATAGCCGCCCTCTTCATAACCGACATATCCCGGAGGCGCGCCCACCAGCCGCGACACGGAATGTTTTTCCATGAATTCCGACATGTCGATGCGCACCATAGCGTCGTCGCTGTCGAAGAGGAAATTCGCCAGCGCTTTGCAGAGCTCGGTTTTACCCACCCCGGTCGGGCCAAGGAACAGGAACGAACCGATGGGACGATTTGGGTCAGATAAGCCTGCGCGGCTACGACGAATCGCGTTCGATACTGCTTCCACCGCCTCGTTCTGGCCGATAACGCGCGCGTGCAGATCCTGCTCCATACGCAGCAGCTTATCGCGCTCGCCTTCCATCATGCGCGCCACCGGAATGCCGGTCCAGCGCGCCAGCACGTCGGCGATCTCGACATCGGTAACGCGGTTGCGCAGCAGCTTCATGGTTTTACCTTCAGACTGCGTGGCAGCCGCCAGCTGTTTTTCCAGCTCCGGGATCTTGCCATACTGCAGTTCGGACATTTGCGCCAGATCGCCCACGCGACGCGCCTGCTCCAGCGACAAACGCGCCTGCTCCAGTTCCGCCTTGATATTCTGCGTGCCGGTAAGAGAGGCTTTTTCCGCTTTCCACTCCTCTTCCAGCTCCGCGTATTCGCGCTCTTTCTGATCGAGTTCGCTTTCCAGCATCTCGAGCCGCTTAATGCTGGCGTCATCCGACTCTTTCTTCAGCGCCTGCTGCTCCAGCTTCAGCTGAATGATGCGGCGCTCCAGGCGATCGAGCGGTTCCGGTTTCGAGTCGATCTGCAGACGGATGCTGGACGCGGCCTCGTCGATCAGGTCAATGGCTTTATCCGGCAGCTGACGGTCGGCGATATAGCGATGCGACAGCGTCGCCGCCGCGACAATCGCCGGGTCGGTGATCTGCACATGGTGATGCAGCTCATAGCGCTCTTTCAGCCCGCGCAGGATAGCGATGGTGTCTTCTACACTCGGTTCGGCGACGTAGACTTTCTGGAAACGACGCTCCAGCGCGGCATCTTTTTCGATGTACTGCCGATATTCGTCCAGCGTGGTCGCGCCGACGCAGTGCAGCTCGCCGCGCGCCAGCGCCGGCTTCAGCATATTGCCGGCATCCATCGCGCCGTCGGCTTTACCGGCACCGACCATGGTATGCAGCTCATCGATAAACAGGATAACGTTGCCTTCCTGCTTCGACAGATCGTTAAGTACGCCTTTCAAACGCTCTTCGAACTCGCCGCGGTATTTTGCGCCCGCCACCAGCGCGCCCATATCCAGCGCCAGTACGCGACGGCCTTTCAGCCCTTCCGGCACTTCGCCGTTAATGATGCGCTGCGCCAGGCCTTCTACGATGGCGGTTTTACCCACACCCGGTTCACCAATCAGCACCGGGTTGTTTTTGGTGCGGCGCTGCAGCACCTGAATAGTGCGGCGGATCTCTTCGTCACGGCCGATGACCGGGTCGAGCTTGCCCTGTTCGGCGCGCTCGGTCAGGTCGATGGTGTATTTCTTTAATGCCTGGCGCTGATCTTCAGCCCCTTGATCGTTCACGTTGTCGCCTCCACGCAGCTGCTCAATCGCTTTGGTTAGCTTGTCAGTGGTCGCACCGGCCGATTTCAGCAGATCGGCTAAAGAGCCGCGCGAGTCGAGGGCAGCCAGAACAAAGAGTTCAGATGAGATAAAATTATCGCCGCGCTTCTGCGCCAGCTTGTCACACAGGTTAAGCACGCGAACCAGGTCAGCGGACGGTTGAACATCCCCTTCGCTGCCTTCTACCTGGGGTAAACGGTTGATCGCCTGCTCGACGCCGTTGCGCAGAGCGGCAACGTCAACGCCTGCGGAGGCTAATAACGGACGAACGGATCCACCTTCCTGATTGAGCAGCGCGCTCATCAGATGCAGAGGTTCAATAAATTGGTTGTCGTGTCCCAGAGCCAGGGACTGCGCGTCGGCAAGGGCCAGTTGGAATTTGTTGGTAAGACGATCCAGACGCATGATTCCTCCCATTACAGGTCAAAATGCTACTGGAGATTAAAATGAGGTCATCCCTCAAATTTTCAAGGTTAATGACCTGCATCATGAGCAAAAAATACGCTACTGGATCGTCTTGTGGCGTAAGGTTATCTCAGCCAAATTAAAGAAGCCATACGCCCGGTGGTTCCGTCGCGTCGGAAGGAGAAAAAATCGCCACTCTCATGAAAGGTGCAGCGGCGCGTCATGCTCACGGAGGTGACGCCCGCCGCCTGCAGCCGCTGCTGCGCAAGCAGCCAGATATCAGCGAAATACTTAGCGCCCGCCGGACGAAAGGCCTGCTGAGCACGGGTGTCATGCGCCATAAACGCATCGCGCACTTCGCTGCCGACTTCAAAGGCGTCGGGACCGATGGCCGGCCCAAGCCAGGCGTGTATCTGGCTGGCTGGCGCAGCGAACCGCGCCAGCGTATTTTCCAGCACGCCCGCGCACAGGCCGCGCCAGCCGGCATGCGCCGCGGCAACTTCGCTGCCGTCATAAGAGCAGAACAGCACCGGCAGACAATCCGCCGTCATCACCGCGCACACCACGCCCGCTTCGCGCGTGATGCAGGCATCCGCCCGTAAGGGCTCCATCTGCTCAGCTGGCAGGCGAACCACATCGGTGCCGTGAACCTGCTCAAGCCAGTGCGGCATCGCCGGCAACGCGGCGCGCGTTACCAGGCTCTGTCGGTTGGCAGCCACGTGTGCCGGATCGTCACCGACATGGCCGCCCAGGTTGAACGCATCCCACGGTGCCAGGCTGGCGCCATCGCCGCGTAGCGTTGAGCAGGCTCCCACGCTGGCGGGCGCGGGCCAGTCCGGCAGGACCCAACTCATAGCCAGTCCATCTGATCGCGGAACTCTTCGGTATCCGCTTTCAGTACCTCAATCAGCTCCACCATGTCCTGCGGCAGCGGCGCATGCCACTCCATCTCGATTCCGGTAATCGGATGGTAAAGACGCAGCATGGTCGCGTGCAGCGCCTGGCGATCGAACGCGCGCAGCGTAGCGATGAACTGATCCGAGGCGCCTTTCGGCGGACGCGGACGGCCGCCGTATAGCGGATCGCCTACCAGCGGATGGTTAATGTGCGACATATGCACGCGAATCTGATGCGTACGGCCGGTTTCGAGACGCAGACGCAGACGCGTATGGGCGCGGAAGTGCTCCATAATACGGTAGTGCGTTACCGCCGGTTTACCCATCGGATGCACGGCCATATGGGTGCGTTTGGTCGAGTGACGGCTGATGGGCTCGTTTACCGTGCCGCCCGCCGTCATCGTTCCAATTGCCACCGCTTCGTACTCGCGGGTGATTTCGCGCAGCTGCAGCGTTTCCACCAGGTGGGTCTGCGCCGGGACGGTTTTCGCCACCACCATCAGCCCGGTGGTGTCTTTATCCAGTCGATGCACGATACCGGCGCGCGGCACGTCGGCAATGGCCGGATAGTGATAAAGCAGCGCATTCAGTACGGTGCCGTCCGGGTTGCCAGCGCCGGGATGTACCACCAGATCGCGCGGCTTGTTGATCACCAGAATATCGTCATCTTCATACACGATGTTCAGCGGGATGTTTTGCGCTTCCCAGCGCTGCTCTTCTTCGATTTCTGCATCGATGGCGACCTGTTCGCCGCCCAATACTTTCTCTTTCGGTTTATCGACGATCGCGCCGTTAACGCTGACGCGCCGGTCAAGGATCCATTCTTTTATGCGCGAGCGTGAATAATCGGGGAACAATTCCGCCAAAGTTTGATCTAAGCGTTGTCCCAGCTGCGCTTCGGAGACCGTTGCGGTGAGTTGAACTTGTTGTGCCATATACAGCTTCTTCGTTAACGTTGGGTTTTCACGGCGATGCCGTTTAATATAATGTGCTATCGTACCTGGTCATTACCGGGAGCTATACGGACAGCTTCCGCCATAACAAATTTGAGGATAACCATTTCGTCATGACGCGTATGAAATATCTGGTGGCTGCTGCCACACTGAGCCTGGCCCTTGTGGGTTGTTCCAGCTCAAAGGACACAGTACCGGACAGCCCGCCTTCCGAAATCTACGCTACCGCTCAGGAAAAGCTGCAGGACGGTAACTTTAAAGCGGCGATTAAGCAACTGGAAGCGCTGGACAACCGTTATCCTTTTGGTCCTTATTCTCAGCAGGTACAGCTTGATTTGATCTATGCCTACTACAAAAACGCCGATTTACCGTTGGCGCAGGCTGCCATAGATCGCTTTATGCGTCTCAACCCGACCCATCCGAACATCGACTACGTTATCTATATGCGCGGCCTGACGGATATGGCGCTGGACGACTCTGCGCTGCAGGGTTTCTTCGGCATTGACCGTTCCGATCGCGATCCGACCCATGCTCGCGACGCATTTCGCGACTTCTCGCAGCTGCTGCGTAACTATCCAAACAGCCAGTATGCAGCCGATGCGCAAAAACGCCTGGTCTATCTGAAAGACCGCCTGGCGAAATATGAGCTGTCGGTGGCGCAATTCTATACTAAGCGCGAAGCGTATGTCGCGGTAGTTAACCGCGTTGAAGGCATGATGCGCGATTATCCTGATACGCAGGCCACGCGCGATGCGCTGCCGCTGATGGAAAAAGCCTATCGTAATCTGCAGCTGAATGCCGAAGCGGACAAAGTGGCGAAAATTATCGCCGCAAACAGCGCCAGCTAAAACTGAGTCGAAAAAAATGAAAAAGCAGCCGTAATGGCTGCTTTTTTATGGGCGAAAAATCGACGGCTTCGTGAATTCCTCGCTGATGTAACCCGTCAATCATGCGCCTCTCCACGCACCGATTCAAGGCATTTCGGCCACATTCCCAGCCTTTCTCACAAATCATTGCCATTGACAAAAAGTGACATTTTTTCGTGATCAAAATCACACATTTCATTGTTCAGCGCGTTATGCTGGATCTACCCAGACGGAAATGACAGAGAGGTAGACCTATGATTCTGAACATTACCAGCAAACAAATGGAAATCACCGCGGCTATCCGCGACCATGTCGAAGACCGTCTCGCCAAGCTGGAAAAATGGCAAGCTCATCTGATAAATCCGCACATCGTTCTCTCTAAAGCGCCGAAAGAATTCGTGGCCGACGCCACGATCAATACGCCCAACGGCACGCTGGTCGCCAGCGCTAAGCACGAGGATATGTATACGGCGATTAACGATCTCATCGGTAAGCTTGAGCGTCAGTTGAATAAGGTTCAGCATAAGCCTGAAGCCCGTCGGGCTGCGACCAGCGTGAAAAATTTCACGCCGGCCACCTGATACACACAGTTTTAGCAAACGCGCCTGCGGGCGCGTTTTTTATTGACAGCCTTAAATCAGTACGGGTACTCTCGAATCACCTTTTGAATGGAAATCACCATGAAACGTCTGCCGTTTTTCTTCGCTTTCTTTTTTACCTTCCCCTGACTGGGAGGCGATTCGTCGTGTGAAAACGAAAGCGAAGACGAACAACAAAGCCTCCCAACCGGGAGGCTTTTTTATTGGACAGCTTACAGGTGAGCCCTATGAATCCCGATAATCCCTTGCTGGCGCTGCGTGACCAAATCAGCGCCGTTGATGAGAAACTGCTGACGCTGCTGGCTGAGCGTCGCGCGCTGGCCGTAAAGGTCGCCGAAGCGAAACTGGCCACGCACCGGCCGATTCGCGATATCGAACGCGAGCGTGCGCTGCTGGAGCACCTGATCGTGCTCGGCAAAAAACATCAGCTGGACGCGCACTACATCACCCGCCTGTTCCAGCAAATCATTGAAGATTCTGTTCTGACGCAGCAGGCGCTGCTGCAGAAAAACCTGAACCATGCTCATGCGCTGGCGGCGCGCATCGCTTTCCTTGGCCCGAAAGGTTCCTATTCCCATCTCGCCGCACGTCAGTATGCCGCGCGCCACTTCGACAATATGGTGGAGATCGGCTGCCTGAAGTTTCAGGATATTATTCGTCAGGTTGAAAACGGCCAGGCTGATTACGCGGTGCTGCCGATTGAAAACACCAGTTCCGGCTCGATCAACGACGTTTACGATCTGCTGCAGCAGACCAGCCTCTCGATTGTGGGCGAACTGACCCAGCCTATCGAGCACTGCGTGCTGGTAACAGGCGACACCGATCTGCAGCAGATTGAAACCGTTTATAGTCACCCGCAGCCGTTCCAGCAGTGCAGCCAGTTTATTAGTCGTTTTCCGCACTGGAAAATCGAATATACCGAGAGCACCGCTGCCGCTATGGAAAAAGTCGCGGCGCTGAACTCACCGAAAGCGGCCGCGCTGGGCAGCGAGGCGGGCGGCGAGCTCTATCATCTGCAGGTGCTGGAACGCAATCTGGCGAATCAGCAGCAAAACCATACCCGCTTTATCGTTCTGGCGCGTAAGGCCATCGCCGTCTCCGATCAGGTTCCGGCGAAAACCACGCTGCTGATGGCGACCGGCCAGCAGGCGGGCGCACTGGTGGAGGCGCTGCTGGTGCTGCGTCAGCATAACCTGATTATGAGCAAGCTGGAGTCGCGCCCGATTAACGGCAACCCGTGGGAAGAGATGTTTTATATCGACGTGCAGGGCAATCTGGAGTCCGACAGCATGCAGCAGGCGCTGCAGGAGCTAAAAGGGCTGACCCGCATGCTGAAAGTGCTGGGATGCTATCCCGGCGAGAATGTCGTCGCGGTGGAGCCGCGCAGCGCATAACAGAACGGCATCCGTAAGGATGCCGTTTTTAATTGCGGTTCAGGGGCTGGCATAAGTGAGCCGCTTTTTACGGTCTACTGTCGTTAGCGGAGCGCAGCAGGCTGCGGCTTTCAACCATAAAGCGTTTAGCGTGATCGCCAAACCAGTGCTCGACGCGGTTGAAGCTGGCGATAAACGCCTGCTTATCGCCCTGCTCCAGCAGCTGAATAGCTTCGCCGAAGCGCTGGTAATAACGTTTAATCAGCGCCAGATTGCTTTCCGAGGACATAATGATGTCCGCATAGAGCTGAGGATCCTGCGCGAACAGCCGCCCCACCATCGCCAGTTCGAGACGATAAATCGGCGACGAGAGCGCCAGCAGCTGATCAAGATTGACGTTCTCTTCCGCGAGATGCAGGCCGTAGGCGAAGGTCGCGAAGTGGCGCAGCGCCTGTATAAACGCCATATTCTGGTCGTGCTCAACCGCACTGATGCGATGCAGCCGCGCGCCCCACACCTGAATCTGCTCCAGGAACCACTGATAGGCTTCAGGCTGGCGCCCGTCGCACCAGACCACCACCTGCTTCGCCAGACTGCCGCTGTCCGGTCCGAACATGGGATGCAGACCCAGCACCGGGCCCGCATGCGCCGCCAGCATCGCCTGCAAGGGACGGTTCTTGACCGAGGCCAGATCCACCAGAATACAGTCTTCCGGCAGCGGCGGCAGCTGCGCGATTACCTGCTCCGTAAGATGGATCGGCACGCTGATAATCACCATGCCGGCATCGCTCAGCAGAGAGGGCGCGCGATCCCAGTCCTCTTTATCCAGCGTCTTCACGCTGTAGCCCGACAGCGTCAGCATGCGCGCAAACAAGCTGCCCATCTGCCCTTTTCCGCCGACGATTACCACCGGACGCAGCGCCGGATTAAGGGTTTTAAAGCCTTTATCGTTCTCGCTGGTATAGGACTCGCGCATCACGCGGCGCAGGATATCTTCAATCAGATCGGGCGGAACGCCGAGCGCTTCCGCCTCTTTACGGCGCGAAGCCAGCATTGACGCTTCGCGCTCCGGTACGTAGATAGGCAAGCCGTAACGGCTTTTTACTTCGCCTACTTCAGCTACCAGCTCCAGGCGTTTCGCCAGCAGATCCAGCAGCGCCTTATCGACAGTATCAATTTGATCGCGCAGCGCGGTCAGTTCAGCCACCATTGCTTATTACACCTCGTGTGACAGACGCGCCGACAGCACCTCTTGCAGATCCTGATGCATCTCGCGCAGCAGCGTTTCGGTAGTTTCCCAGTTGATGCAGGCATCCGTCACGGAAACACCGTATTTCATTTCGCTACGCGGCTGCTCGGAAGACTGGCTGCCTTCATTAATGTGGCTCTCCAGCATCAGGCCAATAATCGAGCGGTTGCCATCTTTGATCTGGGCTATCGCCGATTCGGCGACGCCAGGCTGGCGGCGATAGTCTTTGTTAGAATTGCCATGGCTGCAATCTATCATCAAGGCCGGGCGCAGTCCCGCTTTGACCATCTCTTTTTCACACTGCGCCACGTCTTCGGGACCGTAATTCGGCGCTTTGCCGCCGCGCAGAATAACGTGACCATCTGGGTTGCCCTGCGTCTGCAGCAAGCAAACCTGCCCCGCCTGGTTAATGCCGACGAAACGGTGCGGCATCGCGGCGGCGCGCATGGCATTGATCGCGGTGCCGAGGCTGCCGTCGGTGCCATTCTTGAAGCCGACCGGCATTGAGAGGCCTGACGCCATTTCGCGATGGGTTTGCGATTCGGTGGTGCGCGCGCCAATCGCCGACCAGCTGAAGAGATCGCCAAGGTATTGCGGACTATTTGGATCGAGCGCTTCGGTGGCGAGCGGCAGCCCCATCTCAACCAGGTTCACCAGCAGCTGGCGCGCGATATGCAGACCGGCTTCCATATCAAAGGAGTTGTCCATGTAGGGATCGTTGATCAACCCTTTCCAGCCGACGGTGGTGCGGGGTTTTTCGAAATAGACGCGCATAACGATATAGAGCTGATCCTTCAGCTGGTCAGAGAGATCTTTCAGGCGACGAGCGTAATCCAGAGCGGCTTCAGTGTCATGGATCGAACAGGGACCGCAAACCACCAGCAGACGCGGATCGCGGCCGGCGATGATGTCGGAAATGGTCTGCCGCGAAGCGGCGATCTGCGCTTCCTGCTGGGCAGTCAGCGGAAACTTCGCTTTCAGCTCTTCCGGCGTAATTAAAATCTGTTCATTAGCAATGTGGACATTGTTCAGCGCGTCTTTTTGCATGGCTACGATCCTTTTTTCCTCGTTATGCGATGAATGATCCTCTGACAGGATAGAGGACACTCTATCACAGAACGTAAAACACGCAATCCATTAATGTACACTTTTATTACCACTCAAGCATATCGCATGCACGCCAATTTAAAAAATTCATATTTTTTATATAATTAAATATAAACCCCGCAAAACAAACCTCAAACAAGTGTAAAAAATAAATTACACAACAAGTTTAGCATTCTCTCTTATCGCCTGATACGCTTTGCTAAAACCCTTTTTTCATCAGGTACTTTATGACTTCTCTGGCCTCTTCGGTTCGCCTGCGTCCTTTTACCCGCGACGACATTCCTGCCTTTACCGCAGCCGTTAACGCCTCGCTGGATACGCTGCAGCCCTGGATGGTATGGGCGCATCCAGACTATCAACCCGAAGAGGCAGCGAGCTGGATCGCTTTTACGCAGCAGCAGCGAATAAAGGGCGAAGCGGAAGAGTTCGCCATTGTTGACGATCGGGGTCGTTTGCTGGGCGGCGCCGGGATCCGTTTTGCCCGCGAGCCGGGTCAGTTCGCCGCGTTGGGATACTGGGTACGTAGCGATATGCAGCGACAGGGCGTCGCCAGCCGCGCCGTTGCGCTGCTGCTTGCGATGGGGTTTGCGCGACCGGAGGTAAAGGTCATCGAAATCCTTGCGGCGGAAGAGAACCGCCCCAGCCGCGCGGTAGCGGAGCGCTGCGGCGCGCGCTTTATCGATATGCGCTACGGTTTAATCGTGCTGGAGAGCGGGCCGGTGAACACGGCGATATACCACGTGCATCGTCCCGAAGCGCAGGCATAAAAAAGGGGCTGGCATCACGCCAACCCCTTGTTTGCTATTAACTTTTAGATGTCGCGTTAGCGATACCTTAGTTAAGACGCTCTTTGATACGAGCTGACTTACCAGTACGCTCACGCAGGTAGTACAGTTTGGCTTTACGCACAGCACCACGGCGTTTGACAGAAATGCTGTCGATGACCGGAGAGTGAGTCTGGAAGACACGCTCAACGCCTTCGCCGTTAGAAATCTTACGAACAGTGAATGCAGAGTGCAGACCGCGGTTACGAATAGCGATAACCACGCCCTCGAATGCCTGCAGACGTTTTTTAGAACCTTCAACGACCCATACTTTCACTTCCACGGAATCACCCGGGCGGAAGGAAGGTACGTCCTGTTTCATCTGCTCTTGTTCAATTTGCTTGATAATGTTGCTCATAATTAAATCTCTTATCCTGGGTAAACTGATAGTCGCGGGAGATTACTCTGCCGCCTCATCGTTTTGTTGCTGATGTTCCAGCTGGAACGCTTTCAGCAACCTTGCTTGCTCTTCAGTCAGAGCCAGGTTTTCCAGAAGTTCAGGTCTTCTTAGCCAGGTACGGCCCAGCGACTGTTTCAGGCGCCAACGGCGAATCTCTGCATGGTTGCCAGACAGTAAAACTGCCGGTACCTCCATGCCTTCCAGCACTTCAGGTCGGGTATAGTGAGGACAGTCCAGCAAACCGTCAGAGAACGAATCCTCCTCGGCTGACGCCTGCTTGCCCAGCACGCCGGGAATTAACCGGGCCACTGAATCAATCATCGTCATGGCTGGCAGTTCGCCGCCGCTGAGCACGTAGTCGCCGATTGACCACTCTTCGTCAATTTCGGTTTTAATCACGCGCTCATCAATACCTTCGTAGCGGCCGCAGACCAGAATTAACTTCTGCTGCGTCGCCAGTTCGCAAACGCCCTGTTGGTCAAGTTTGCGTCCCTGAGGTGACAGGTAGATCACCCTGGCCCCTTCTCCCGCCGCCGCTTTCGCTGCGTGGATTGCATCCCGTAAGGGCTGCACCATCATCAACATTCCCGGTCCGCCGCCGTATGGACGATCGTCCACCGTGCGGTGCCGGTCGTGAGCGAAATCGCGAGGACTCCAGCTCTCGATGCTGAGCAGGCCATTTTTTACTGCCCGGCCAGTTACCCCGTAATCGGTAATTGCGCGAAACATCTCTGGAAAGAGGCTAATAACACCAATCCACATCGTTTTCGCCGTTACGTTACCTTGCGATTCGGAGATCAAAAACCAGGATCCCAGTCTACTTCAATGACGCCAGTAGCGAGATCGACTTTCTTGATAACCTGTTCATCAAGAAACGGAATTAACCGCTCCTTCACACCGAACGCATCTTTCAGGTTCGCCTTAACGACGAGAACGTCGTTCGAGCCGGTCTCCATCATATCGATGACTTTGCCCATCTCGTAGCCGTCAACGTTTACTACCTGGAGACCCATCAGGTCTTTCCAGTAGTAATCGCCGTCATCCAGCTGCGGCAGCTGCGCCGAGTCGACCGTAATTTCGCAATTGGTCAACTGCGTCGCCGCGTCCCGATCGTCAATGCCTTTGACTTTGATGATCAGGTCCTGATTGTGATGCCGCCAACTTTCCAGCTCAACCTGCTGCCATTTACCGGCGCGCTGAATGAACCAGGGTTGGTAGTCGAAGATACTTTCGGCCGCTTCGGTGGAGGAAAACACTTTGAGCCAGCCACGTATGCCGTAGGCAGCGCCCATTTTGCCCAACACAAGGGGCTTAACGGGAGGCTGTGCGGCAACTTCTTTGCTCATGCTCACCACCGTGACAGATTAAGCTGCTTTTTTTGCTTCTTTGATCAGCGCGTTAACGCGATCGGAAAGCGTTGCGCCCTGGCCAACCCAGTGCTCGATGCGGTCCAGATCCAGACGCAGCGATTCAGCCTGACCAGAAGCGATCGGGTTGAAGAAGCCTACGCGCTCGATGAAGCGACCGTTACGTGCATTGCGGCTGTCAGTAACGACGACCTGATAGAACGGACGCTTTTTAGCGCCGTGACGTGCCAAACGAATTGTTACCATAACATCCTCTTAAGTTAATAAAACAACCGGGCCCCATTGAGGGAACGGGGCCCGGGTGCAATATAAAAAGCCCGAAAATTTTACTCATTTCGGCGCAAAAAGCAACCTGTGAGGGCAACCTTTCGGGCTTTTATTGCCGAACGCTTAGCGTCCGGGGAATCCTGGGGGCATCATGCCTTTCATACCGCGCATCATTTTCGCCATGCCGCCCTTCTTCATTTTCTTCATCATGCGCTGCATATCGTCGAACTGCTTCAGCAAGCGGTTGACGTCCTGCACCTGCATGCCGGCGCCGGTAGCGATGCGGCGTTTGCGCGAGCCTTTGATAATCTCCGGCTTTTCGCGCTCTTTGCGCGTCATGGAGTTGATAATCGCCTCCATACGCACCAGCACCTTATCGTCCATCTGCGACTTTACGTTGTCCGGCAGCTGCCCCATGCCCGGCAGTTTGCCCATCAGGCTCGCCATGCCGCCCATGTTGCGCATCTGCTTAAGCTGCTCGAGAAAGTCGTTGAGGTCGAAGCCGTCGCCGGTTTTGAGTTTTTTCGCCAGCTTTTCCGCCTGATCGCGGTCAACCTTGCTCTCGATATCCTCGATCAGCGACAGCACGTCGCCCATGCCGAGAATACGCGAGGCGATACGATCGGGATAGAACGGCTCCAGCGCCTCGGTCTTCTCGCCGACGCCCATAAACTTGATCGGTTTGCCGGTGATATGACGAATCGACAGAGCCGCACCGCCGCGCGCGTCGCCGTCGACCTTCGTCAGGATAACGCCGGTCAGGGGCAGCGCTTCGTTAAAGGCTTTCGCCGTGTTCGCCGCATCCTGGCCGGTCATGGCGTCAACCACGAACAGCGTTTCGACCGGATTGATCGCGGCGTGCACCTGTTTGATCTCATCCATCATCGCTTCGTCGACGTGCAGACGACCGGCGGTATCCACCAGCAGCACGTCGTAGAACTGCAGCTTCGCTTCTTTCAGCGCGTTCTTAACGATATCGACCGGCTTCTGGCTCAGATCGGACGGACAAAAATCGACGCCGACCTGCTGCGCCAGCGTCTCAAGCTGTTTGATCGCCGCCGGGCGATAAACGTCCGCAGAGACGACCAGCACTTTCTTCTTATGCTTTTCGCGCAGGAATTTACCCAGTTTGCCGACGCTGGTGGTTTTACCCGCGCCCTGCAGACCCGCCATCAGCACCACGGCCGGCGGCTGCGCGGCCAGGTTAAGCGCGTTGTTCTCCGCGCCCATCGCCGCAACCAGCTCGTTGCGCACGATTTTGATAAACTCCTGGCCCGGCGTCAGGCTTTTGTTGACGTCGTGACCCACCGCGCTCTCTTTGACGCGGTTGATAAAGTCGCGCACCACCGGCAGCGCAACGTCCGCTTCCAGCAGCGCCATGCGCACTTCGCGCAGCGTGTCTTTGATGTTGTCTTCTGTCAGCCTTCCGCGGCCGCTGATATTGCGCAGGGTTTGCGACAAACGATCGGTTAAATTGTCAAACATTGTCTCTCACTCAAAAAAATCGCGAGGCGCCTGATCGGCATAATGCGGCGGATTATAACACGAAGCTGCAACGATCTCTGCTATTGCGCCTCAGATCGGTTGGAGGCGGCTTCCGCTGGCGCTATACTGCCTTTTTCCTTTCATCTCGCTGATACCTGTAAGGATCTATGTCCGTTTTCTCGCTCCTGGCGCTGTTCGCCTACTCCCTGAGTATTGCACTGATTATTCCCAGCCTGTTGAAGCGTAATAGCGGCTGGCGGCGAATGGCGGTGCTTTCCGCCTGTTTCGCGCTGGTGGCGCACGCCGTGGCGCTGCAGCATCGCATCTTCGCCGTCGACAGCGGGCAGAACCTCAGCCTGCTGAATATCGGCTCGCTGGTGAGCCTGCTTATCTGCGCCATTATGACCATCGTCGCCTCGCGCAACCGCGGCTGGCTGCTGTTGCCGATCGTCTACAGCTTCGCCCTGATCAATCTGGCGTTTGCCACCTTTGTGCCTAACGCCTTTATCACCCATCTTGAAACCACCCCAGGCATGATGATCCATATCGGCCTGTCGCTGTTCGCCTACGCGACGCTGATTATCGCCGCGCTCTACGCGCTGCAGCTGGCATGGATCGACTATCAGCTGAAAAACAAAAAGCTGGCCTTTACCCAGGATATGCCGCCGCTGCTGAGCATCGAGCGTAAAATGTTTCATATCACCCAGGTTGGCGTTGTGCTGCTGACGCTGGTGCTCTGCACCGGCCTGTTTTATATGCATAACCTGTTCAGCGCCGAGAACGTGGATAAGGCGGTGCTGTCGATTCTTGCCTGGTTCGTCTATATCGTTTTGCTCTGGGGCCACTATCATGAAGGCTGGCGCGGACGTCGCGTCGTGTGGTTCAACTGCGGCGGCGCGCTGCTGTTGACTATGGCCTACTTCGGCAGTCGTATCTTACAGCACCTGCTGACTCACTCGTCTTAACCAAAAGGAAGTTCTGCGTTGGAACAGGTTTCAACCACCACCCTTATTATTATTCTGGTCGTTATGGTGCTGGTTTCCGCCTGGTTCGCCGGGTCGGAAACCGGCATGATGACGCTTAACCGCTATAAGCTGCGCCATCAGGCGAAAAACGGCAGCCGCGCCGCACGCCGGGTGGAAAAGCTGCTGCGCCGCCCCGATCGCCTGCTCAGCCTGGTGCTGATCGGCAACAACCTGGTGAATATTCTGGCTTCCGCGCTCGCCACCATCGTGGGCATGCGCCTGCATGGCGATGAGGGCGTCGCCATTGCGACCGGCATCCTGACCTTTGTAGTGCTGGTGTTTGCGGAAGTGCTGCCGAAAACCGTGGCGGCGCTCTATCCCGAGCGGGTCGCCTTTCCCAGCAGCATGCTGCTGGGCCCGCTGCAGATCGTTATGTCGCCGCTGGTCTGGCTGCTGAACACCATCACGCGCCTGCTGATGCGTATGGCCGGCATTAAAACCGAGGGCGCTACCAGCTCGGCGTTAAGCAAAGAAGAGCTGCGCACCATCGTCTACGAGTCGCGCAGCCTGATGTCGCGCCGCAATCAGGATATGCTGCTGTCAGTGCTCGATCTGGAAAAAGTCAGCGTTGACGACATCATGGTGCCGCGCAACGAAATCGTCGGCATCAATATCAACGACGACTGGAAGTCGGTGATGCGCCAGCTCAGCCACTCGCCGCACGGCCGCATCGTGCTGTTCCGCGACTCGCTGGACGACTGCGTCGGCATGCTGCGCGTACGCGAAGCCTGGCGCACCATGACCGAGAAGAAAGAGTTCAACAAAGAAACCCTGCTGCGCGCCGCCGATGAGATCTACTACGTACCAGAAGGCACGCCGCTGAATATTCAGCTGGTGAAGTTCCAGCGCAACAAGAAGAAAGTCGGTCTGGTGGTGGATGAGTATGGCGATATCAAAGGCCTGGTGACCATCGAGGATATCCTGGAAGAGATCGTCGGCGACTTTACCACCTCTATGTCCCCTACCCTCGCGGAAGAAGTTATGCCGCAGAACGACGGCTCAGTGCTGGTGGAAGGCAGCGCCAACGTGCGGGAAATCAACAAGGCGTTTAACTGGCATTTGCCGGAGCAGGAGGCGCGCACCATTAACGGCATGCTGCTGGAAGCGCTGGAGGAGATCCCCGAGATCAATACCCGCGTCGAACTGGCGAACTACGCCGTCGATATTCTTGACGTACAGGACAATATGGTAAAGCAGGTGCGCATTACGCCGCAGACGCCGCTGAAGTCCTCTGTCGGCTCCTGACGACGCCCGCCCATAAAAAACGCCGCATCGATGCGGCGTTTTTTTTACTGCGCGTGACCAACCACGACTAGATGTGCAGCTCCTGCAGCTTTTCAGCCGGCAGCTTCAGATCTTCGTTGCGGTTCACGCCGATATCATGCGCCAGCACGTTGCGCGCGATCTGCTGCGCTTCGTCGAGCGAATGCAGCTTGTAGCTGCCGCACTGGTATTCATTCAGCTCAGGGATCTGATTCTGATCCTTCACCTTCAGAACGTCTTCCATTGCCCCTTTCCATGCGCTGGCAACGCGCTGCTCGTCTGGCGTGCCGATCAGGCTCATGTAGAAACCGGTGCGGCATCCCATTGGAGAGATATCCACGATTTCTACGCCGTCGCCGTTAAGGTGATTACGCATAAAGCCCGCGAAGAGATGCTCGAGCGTATGGATACCGCGCTCGGTCAGGATCTCTTTGTTGGGACGGCAGAAACGCAGGTCAAAAACGGTGATGGTATCGCCATGGGGAGTTTTCATGGTCTTCGCAACACGCACTGCGGGCGCGGCCATAATGGTATGGTCAACGGTAAAACTGTCCAGTAGTGGCATACGTCACCTCCTGTTTTGAAATTTTTTTATAAACGATGAAACTTTTCTGTTCGCCCAACGTCTGAATATATGAAAGACGCGCATTTGTTATCATCATCCCTGACAACAGAGATGTTAATTTGGCCACATTGATGTGGCCTTTTTCTTTTCTAGCCTTCGCGACTGGCGAGGTAAGCCTCAAAATCGAGCGTATCGTCCTCTTCCAGCTTCTTCTGTGCCGCAACCGACTCCAGCGCCTGACGCGTAAAATCTTCTTCGCTAATCACTTCCAGCGGCTCTTCGCACAGCATATGACGATACTGTTCCGCCAGAGCGATGCCGGTATCGGTGACGCCGCTCGCTTTGATCGCCTGCAAAATGCGCGCCGAATAGGTTAGCCCAGGATCGTCAAAGGACGCTACCAGTTGATCGCACACCTGTTGATATTGCGTGCTGCCCTGATTGCTGTCGAGCACTTCCGCCACGCGATGCAGATCGGCGAACAGCGCTTTGCCCACTTCTACCAGCGAATGCTCAGTTTCGCTGCAGCCCACCGAAATTTTCTGGTTCGGCTTACGCCCTTCCAGCACCACGCGATTCCAGTTTTTACGCGTGCACAGCAGCTCATCGGCGCTCATTTCTGGCGCGTCGGCCAGCGTGCACCAGATCAGGAAGAGATCGAGGAAACGCACCTGGTTGGCGTCGACGCCGATTGCGGAGAACGGGTTGATGTCGAGCGAGCGCACTTCGATATACTCGATGCCGCCGCGCAGCAGCGCATCGGAAGGCGCTTCGCCGGAGCGCGTTACGCGCTTCGGACGGATCGGCGCGTAAAGCTCGTTCTCAATCTGCAGTACGTTGGTATTAAGCTGCAGCCAGTTGCCGTCCGCATCTTTCGTGCCCATCGCGGCATACTCTTCAGACGGCGTTTTAATGGCGGCTTTTAACGCCTTAACGTATCCCTCAAGGGAGTTGAAGGTAATGCCGAGACCGCTCTGCGACTTGTTGGTGTAGCCGAGATCGCTCAGGCGCAGCGAGGTCGCATAGGGCAGCCACAGTGAATCTTTGCCGTCGGTTTCAAACGGCAGTTTGCTCTCGCGTCCCTGCAGGAAGCTGGAGCTAATCGCCGGCGAGGCGCCGAAGAGATATGGGATCACCCAGCCGTAACGGTAATAGTTGCGGATAAGACGCAGATAGCCGGCAGAGATGGTCTCTTTGCCGCTTTCGGCATCTTTAACGTCCGCCCATTCCTGCCAGAAGCTCAGCGGCAGCGAGAAGTTATAGTGGATGCCGGAGATGGTCTGCATCAGCGCGCCGTAGCGATTTTTCAGCCCCTGACGATAGAGCGTCTTCATGCGTCCGATGTTAGAACTGCCGTACTGCGCCAGCTCGATGCGATCGGCGTCGTCGATCAAACAAGGCATGCTGAAAGGCCACATACGCTCTTCAGCCAGCTCGCGCGCCACATGGCGATGGATATCGCGCAGAAACGCCAGCATATGGTCGATGTTTTGATCCACCGGCGTGATGAACTCCAGCAGCGTTTCCGCAAAGTCGGTGGTAATCCAGTCATGCTTCAGCGCCGATCCCAGCGAGTCGGGATGGCCGCTTTCCGCCAGATGACCATCAGGCTTGACGCGCAGCGTTTCGCGCTCAATGCCGCGGCCAATACCTTTCAAGGCATTGGGATGCGCCTCCAGCCAGGAGAGCGCTTTAGATACGTCCGGGATCACATTAACCTCCCGCTGGGACAGTAATTTATTTTTGTTCAGCATAATGTTAACCCTAGCCTCGAATCTGTGCGAATCAATGCCACCATTGCAAACCCTGTAAGGTGGCGGTCGCGATAACGATATAACGCAGTGTTTTCCCGACGGCGAGAAACAGCAGGACCGGAAGCCAGGCAAAGCGCATCCAGCCTGCGAGCACGCAGAGCAGGTCGCCGATTACCGGCAGCCAGCTCAGCAACAGCGCTGCAGGTCCCAGTCGGTGCAACCACGTTATTGCTGTGTCATGCCATCGCCCCTGCCGTTTCAACGGCAGTAAGCGACCAAGAAAAATATTGGTTATGCCGCCCAGCGTATTTCCCACTGATGCAGCGACAATCAATCCAAAAACGGAAGCCTTTTTGGCAACCAGTAACGCAATCAGCAGCGCCTCAGAACTTCCCGGTAACAGGGTGGCGCTGAGAAAGCTGCTGCCAAACAGAGAAGCAAGCGCCAGAACGTCGCTCACAGCAGGCGCACGTCAACCACATCCATACCGGCCGCTTTCGCCGCCTGTACGCCAAAATTGGCGTCTTCGAACACTACGCAGCGTCCGGGCTCGACGCCCATCAGCGCTGCGCAGCGTAAAAACGTATCGGGTTCGGGTTTGTGACGCTCGACGTCGTCGGCGCCCACCACCGCAGTGAAGAGCTCGCGAACGCCCAGCTGGTTGAGCAACGCATCCGCCATGCTGTGTTCGCTTCCTGTGCCGACCGCCATCGGACGGCGGCCATGATAGGCTTTCACCACTTCCATCAGCGGAAGCGGACGCACGTTTTCCAGCAGCATGGCCTTAACCGCCGCGGTTTTTTCGGCGGCCAGCTGATACGGATCCTGAGTGGAGCGGTTTTGTTCGATAATAAATTGCGCAAGTCGCCAGGTGGGCGCGCCGTTGAATCCAACCATTTGCGATTCGTCTAACGTCAGTCCATATCGTCCCAGTACCTGATGCCACGCTTTTCGATGTGTCGGCTCGGTATCGAGAATCGTGCCGTCCATATCGAAAATCAGTGCGTCATATTGATCGTACATCGTCACTCCGGACATCCAACAAATGAGCCATTACTTTAGCTTAATGCGTCCAGGTTGTCGCCAGGGGACATGAACAGCAAATGCTTTGAAAGCATTAGCAATTTTTCTTTTCAGAAAAAGGTGATCGCGCGATGCCGGAGATAATTGCCGGAAATTTCAGTGGGTTTGAGTTTTGTTACAGACGTGAATGGTAAGCAAGAAAGGAGAATAAGGCGTATTGAAAAAGGGTTTAGACGGAAGATGAGGTACTGTTCATATCGTGGAGTATGGTGCATCCGGGAGGATTACTCGGCTTTCGCCTCGCCCTGCGGGCCGTTGCTCATGCAACGTTTTCCTCCCTCGTACTGTCAGGCATTCAGTCAGGCCATATCAGTTCGGGGCGCACTGTTCATATCGTAAAGTATGGTGCATCCGGGAGGATTCGAACCTCCGACCGCTCGGTTCGTAGCCGAGTACTCTATCCAGCTGAGCTACGGATGCATCGGGAAAGCATTTTGCAGGGATAAATCAGATAACCAGGAAGTGCCGACAATTACGCGTCTCGCGTTGAGACATCTTGCCCATACTGTCGTTATCGCAAAGTATGGTGCATCCGGGAGGATTCGAACCTCCGACCGCTCGGTTCGTAGCCGAGTACTCTATCCAGCTGAGCTACGGATGCATCGGGAAATCGTTTTGCAGGGATTAAATCAGACAACCAGGAAGTGCCAGAATTAACGCGTCTCGCTTGAGACATCTTACCCATATCCAGAGATATGGTGCATCCGGGAGGATTCGAACCTCCGACCGCTCGGTTCGTAGCCGAGTACTCTATCCAGCTGAGCTACGGATGCATAGATAATTCTTGTACAACGCAGGGTGCTAACAACTCACCGAGAAAGGAACGACTCTTTCACTTACTTTTTTATTCCGCATCTTTAAAAGATGGTGCATCCGGGAGGATTCGAACCTCCGACCGCTCGGTTCGTAGCCGAGTACTCTATCCAGCTGAGCTACGGATGCATCGGAAAATGGCGGTGAGGCGGGGATTCGAACCCCGGATGCAGCTTTTGACCGCATACTCCCTTAGCAGGGGAGCGCCTTCAGCCTCTCGGCCACCTCACCTTACGCGTTCTTCCGAACCGTGCGTCTGAACGTTGTATCTGCTCATCGGCACTGCGTGGCGCACATATTACTTTCCCGCACTTATAAGTCAAACAATTTTTCCCACCGCTCGATCGTTTGCACAAATGACGCTCAATTGGCGTAATTTGCCGACAAAAAGAGTGAATTATCAACAGTAAAAGCGAGCAGTCAGGAAAATAATCAGAAAGACGGAGCGGGAGTAAAACAAGACGAAGCGGGAAGAAAAGAGGCGTAAAGCGGTCGCGCCTCGCAGAATCCTGCGAGGCGCTGAATCCGTTAGTAACTCGTTTGCTGAGTTTTTTCGGCCTGAATGCGCTGATAAATCTCTTCGCGATGCACTGAGACCTCTTTTGGCGCGTTCACACCAATACGAACCTGGTTACCTTTCACACCCAGCACCGTTACAGTCACCTCATCGCCAATCATGAGGGTTTCACCAACTCGACGAGTTAGAATAAGCATTCTTTGCTCCTTGAAAGATTAAAAGAGTCGGGCTCTGTTTGGGCTCCCGGCATTATCCATCATTTAACGCTGAACATTGACTATGACAAATACACCAATGTACGTCGCTACGCCAATACATTCTGCTGATAGTTAGTTTAGCCGAAATACACTACATCAACCTGACTTTGTCATTACCTGATGCACATCGTATTAAAAAGCGCCGGAACCTCAGGCCCTGGCGCTTTTCACGATGCATTGTTCTATTTCGTTTACAGGCGGCTGCTGACCCAGCTTTCAACGCCCGCCAGCGCGCCTTTCAGCGCCTGCGCATCGGTGCCGCCGGCCTGCGCCATATCGGGACGCCCACCGCCTTTGCCACCAACCTGCTGCGCCAGTTCGCCCACCAGCTCGCCCGCTTTTACGCGGTCAGTGAGATCTTTGGTTACGCCTGCAATTAACGACACTTTTCCTTCCGCTACGGTCGCCAGCACAATCACCGCCGAACCCAGCTGATTTTTCAGATCGTCTACCATGGTGCGCAACATTTTCGGCTCTACGTTGCTCAGTTCGCTAACCAGCAGCTTCACGCCTTGAATGTCGATCGCTTTATTGCTCAAAGAAGCGCTCTCAAGCGCAGCCTGCTGATCGCGCAGCTGCTGCAGCTCTTTCTCCAGCGAGCGCACATGATCGACCAGTCCGCGCACCTTGTCGTTCAGATTGCTGCTGTTGGCTTTCACCAACTGCGCAATCTCGTTCAGCTGACTGCTCTGCGCATAAACCTGCGCCAGCGCGCCCTCGCCAGTGACGGCTTCGATACGGCGTACGCCTGCGGCCGTGCCGGACTCGCCTAAAATGCGGAACAGGCCAATATCGCCGGTGCGCGCAGCATGGGTACCGCCGCACAGTTCAATGGAGAAATCGCCCATGGTCAGCACGCGCACGCGCTGATCGTACTTCTCGCCGAACAGCGCCATCGCGCCCTTGCCTTTCGCCGCGTCGATATCCATCACTTCGGTTTCGACCGGCAGGTTGCGGCGGATCTGCGCGTTGACGATCTCTTCGACCTGATGAAGCTCCTGCGGTTTCATCGCTTCAAAATGCGAGAAGTCGAAACGCAGATACTTATCATTGACCAGCGATCCCTTCTGCGCCACATGTTCGCCGAGAACTTCACGCAGCGCCGCGTGCAGCAGATGCGTTGCAGAGTGGTTCAGACGAATGCGCGCGCGGCGCGCTTCGTCAACCTGCGCCTCAACGCGATCGTTGATACGCAGATGACCAGCCGTCAGCTTACCGATATGGCCGATAGCCTGACCATATTTTTGTGTATCCTGGACGCTAAATTCAGCATTCTTCCCTTTCAGCAGGCCTGTATCGCCTACCTGGCCGCCAGATTCACCATAAAACGGCGTTTCGTCCAGCACCACGACCGCTTCCTGACCTGCGGCCACTTCCTCTACCGCGACGCCGTCAACGTAGATCGCCTTCACGCTAGCCGTCAGATCGAGCTGGTCGTAGCCTTTGAAGGCGGAGGCCGCATCGATGCTGATGACGTTGCTGTAATCGGCGCCGAAACCGCTGGCCTCGCGCGCGCGCTGGCGCTGCTGCTCCATCGCTTTTTCAAAACCGGCTTCGTCGATTTTCAGGTTACGCTCGCGGCAGACGTCGGCCGTAAGATCGGCCGGGAAGCCGAAGGTATCGTACAGACGGAAGACGGTTTCGCCGTCCAGCGTATCGCCCTGCAGTTTGGCCAGCTCCTCGTCCAGCAGCGCCAGACCGCGCTCCAGCGTTTTCGCAAACTGCTCTTCTTCAGTCTTGAGTACCGTTTCCACCTGGCTCTGCTGACGTTTAAGATCGTCGCCCGCAGCGCCCATCACCTCGACCAGCGGGGCGACCAGCTTGTAGAAGAACGCCTCTTTCGCGCCCAGCATATTGCCGTGGCGCACCGCGCGACGAATGATGCGGCGCAGTACGTAGCCGCGGTTTTCGTTCGACGGAATAACGCCGTCGGCGATGAGAAACGCGCAGGAGCGGATATGGTCGGCGATAACGCGCAGCGACTTATTGCTGAGGTCAGTCGCGCCGGTGACGCTGGCTACCGCTTTGATCAGTTTGTCGAACAGATCGATTTCATAGTTGGAATTAACGTGCTGCAGCACGGCGGAAATACGCTCCAGACCCATGCCGGTATCGACCGACGGCTTCGGCAGCGGCAGCATGGTGCCGTCCGGCTGACGGTTGAACTGCATAAAGACGATATTCCAGATCTCGATATAGCGATCGCCATCTTCTTCCGGGCTTCCCGGCGGTCCGCCCCAGATATGATCGCCATGATCGTAAAAAATTTCGCTGCACGGTCCGCAAGGACCGGTATCGCCCATCTGCCAGAAGTTGTCAGAGGCGTACGCGCTGCCTTTGTTGTCGCCGATACGAATAATACGCTCGCGCGGCACGCCGATATCGTTGGCCCAGATGTCGTAGGCTTCGTCATCGGTCTCATAAACGGTGACCCACAGACGCTCTTTCGGCAGAGCGAACCAGGTTTCTCCCGTCAGCAGTTCCCAGGCATAAGCAATCGCCTCTTTCTTGAAGTAGTCGCCGAAGCTGAAGTTGCCCAGCATTTCAAAGAAGGTGTGGTGACGTGCGGTATAACCGACGTTTTCCAGATCGTTGTGCTTGCCGCCTGCACGCACGCAGCGCTGCGACGTGGTCGCACGCGAATAGTTGCGCTTGTCCTGCCCAAGAAAAACATCCTTGAACTGAACCATGCCGGCGTTGGTGAACAGCAGCGTCGGGTCGTTGTTCGGTACGAGGGAGCTGCTGGCTACAACCTGATGTCCCTTGCTATGGAAAAAGTCGAGAAACGCTTGACGGATCTCAGCAGTGCTCTTGCTCATATATATCCTGGAATCACGCTAACGAAAGTTCCGTCCGGTCAGACAAGCCGCATCCGCGCAGTTGTCTGTTCAGTGGAACAAAAAGTGGGAATAAGATAAATTTTCTTCACAGGGAAGTAAAACCCCGCGCGGCTTTCAGTCATCAAAATTTCTGAAAACGGACTGAATATCCTCCATGAAAAAGCCTTTTGCCTGCAAAAAGCGCTGAACTTTGGCTTTTGCCTTCCATTCCGTGGGCAAAGGAAGGCCGAATTTGCGCTCCGCCAGCTGCGCGGCGCAGGCGCCCCAGTCAATCTCACAGGCTTCCATCGCGATGTCGATTTCTGGCCGCGCGATGCCTTTTTGTCCCAGCTCCAGCCGGATGCGCTGCGGGCCGTATCCTTTGCGGCTGCGGCTCTGGATAAAGCGCTCAGTAAAACGCGCCTCATTAAGCCAGCCGTTTTCCTGGCACCAGCCGATGACTTTATCCAGCTGCGCGTCGGTAATGATTTCAGGATCGTTTTGCTGGATAAATGCCGCTCGCTGCACGGACTGCTGCAGCTTTCTGCGCAGCTCGGCCTCGCTGTGATCGCGCTGCGCCAGAATGCGCATAGCGCGGTCGAGCAGTCGCGGAAAAGCGATTTCCTTAAGTTGCGGTTGTTCACTCATAGCGGTCACCTTGCTTAATCAGAAGGGAATTATGGCGGCAGAACAAGGGGGAAGAAAAGAGAGGGGCGTTAAAACGAAAAACGGGAGTGGATTGCCCACTCCCGTTACAGGGTTAGAAATCTTCGTTCGTCTCGCTGGCTGCGTCTTCCAGCGCGCCTGCTGGCGCATTAGCGGCGCCCGCTTCGGCGTTCGCGCTGTTCAGCAGCATTTCACGCAGTTTAACGTCCAGCTCATTGGCGATCGCCGGGTTTTCCTTAAGGAAATTGGTGGCGTTCGCTTTACCCTGACCAATCTTGTCGCCGTTGTAGCTATACCAGGCACCCGCTTTTTCCACCAGCTTGTACTTCACGCCCAGGTCAACCAGCTCGCCAAAGGTGTTGATGCCTTCGCCGTACATGATCTGGAACTCAGCCTGCTTAAACGGTGCGGCGATTTTATTTTTCACCACTTTAACGCGGGTTTCGCTGCCGACCACTTCGTCGCCCTCTTTAATCGCGCCGATACGACGGATATCAAGACGAACGGAAGCGTAGAACTTCAGCGCGTTACCACCGGTAGTGGTTTCCGGGTTACCGAACATCACGCCGATTTTCATACGGATCTGGTTGATGAAGATCAGCAGCGTGTTGGACTGCTTCAGGTTACCCGCCAGCTTACGCATCGCCTGGCTCATCATACGCGCCGCAAGGCCCATATGAGAGTCGCCGATCTCGCCTTCGATTTCCGCTTTCGGCGTCAGCGCCGCGACGGAGTCGACGATGATAACGTCCACTGCGCCTGAACGCGCCAGCGCGTCACAGATTTCCAGCGCCTGCTCGCCGGTGTCCGGCTGAGAACAGAGCAGATTGTCGATGTCTACGCCGAGCTTCTTGGCATACACCGGATCCAGCGCGTGTTCAGCATCGATAAAGGCACAGGTTTTGCCTTTGCGCTGTGCTGAAGCGATAACCTGCAGCGTCAGCGTCGTTTTACCAGAAGATTCCGGACCATAGATTTCGACCATACGGCCCATCGGCAAACCGCCGGCGCCCAGCGCGATATCCAGAGAAAGCGAACCGGTAGAAATGGTTTCCACGTCCATTGAGCGGTCTTCACCCAGACGCATGATGGAGCCTTTACCGAATTGCTTCTCAATCTGGCCCAGCGCAGCAGCTAAAGCCTTCTGTTTGTTTTCGTCAATTGCCATTTCTACTCCTGACTCATACGGGGGTAAGCACGCTACAAATGCCTGCTCGCTTTCTGTTGCTGCTAATTATACTGTATAGTCATACAGTATCAAGCTTAATTTGCCAAAAAATCGTCCTGTAATGTCTGTAGCGCAAAGGCGACGGACTGTCGACGTACTGCCTCGCGATCCCCTTGAAATTGCTGACGTTTCGCCACCACCCTTCCGCCTGGCGCCGCGAAGCCAAACCACACGGTGCCGACCGGTTTTTCCGCGCTGCCGCCGTCCGGTCCGGCGATGCCGCTGACCGATAGCGCATAGTCCGCCTGCGCAGCGCGCTGCGCGCCCTGCGCCATCTCGCGCACCACGGCTTCGCTCACCGCGCCGTGCTGGGCAAGCGAAGCCGCAGCAACCCCCACCAGCTCCTGCTTGGCCTCATTGCTGTAGGTCACGAAACCGCGTTCGAACCAGGCGGAGCTGCCGCTGATGTCGGTCAATACTTTGGCGATCCAGCCGCCCGTACAGGACTCGGCGCAGGTTACCGTCGCGCTTGCCGCCTGAAGGCGTTTGCCTATTGCCGCGCTTAAGCGCTGCAGTTCCAGATCGTTCATCGCTACTCATCCTTTTAGCCTGATTAAGAGAACATGGTGCAGAAGCGGGATATTTTCAACCTGTCGCGCACATTGCCTGCCCGCTTTGCGCAACGCCTCTCAGCGCGACGCCCCCTTTTTCACCGCTACGATAAAAAGACGCGGGAAGGCGAGCAAAATGCGGCCGTCGGCGCGCGGCGGATAGGCCAGCTGCAACGCCTGATGATACTGCTCCAGAAAGCGCGGCTGCTCGTCAGGTTCCAGCGCGTTGAGAAACGGCCGCAGCCCGGTCGCTTTCAGCCACAGGACAATCGCCTGCGCGTCGGGCATCACGTGGTAATAGGTGGTGCGCCAGAGATCCACTTCGCAGCCCGCCTGCGTTAGCAAATCGTAATAGCGCTCGGTGGTGAGCGGCTTTTTCCGCTCTACGTCGCCGATACGCTGACGCCAGGGATCGCAGGCGGCGATTTCACGCATCAGACGATGCGAAGGCTCCTGCAGATTATCCGGCATCTGTATCGCCAGCGCGCCGCCGCTCTCCAGCTGACTCGCCAGCTGCGGCAACAGGCTGTCGTGCGCGTCAAGCCACTGCAGCGAAGCATTAGCATAAATCACCTGCTGCGGCTCTGCGGCGCGCCAGCGCCAAATATCTTCTTTGATGAAAGTACAGTGCGGCAGCCGTTCGCGCGCCTGTATCAGCATCGCTTCGGAACTGTCCAGCCCGATAATCCGCGCGTCGGGCCAGGCGTGAGCCAGCAGCTCGGTGCTGTTGCCCGGACCGCAGCCTAAATCCGTGGCGAAACGCGCGTCGGTAACGGGAATACGCGCCAGCAACTCTTGCGCAGGCCGCGTCCTTTCCGATTCGAACTGTCGATAAAGTTGGGGATCCCAGTCCTGCATCTTGAGCCTCTGTGTGAGTGAGTCTGAATACGCTGCGAAGCGGAAAAATGCGATGCGCTGCCCAATTCTACGCGCTGCGCTGGCAGAGCGTCACGCCGCGCATTAGGTTAAAACAGTGTTTCATTTTTCACGTTCAGGAGCGTTTATGATCTCGCAACCCGCATTTTCCGGCGTGTGGTGCCCTTCCGTTACGCCTTTTACGCCGCAAGGAGAGCCAGATATCGACGCGCTGGGTCGCCACTTCGCCCGACTAAACGCCTCAGGCATTGATACCTTACTGCTGATGGGCAGCATTGGCGAATTTGCTTCGCTGACGCAGCAGGAGCGATTGCTGCTGATTCGCGAGGCGCGGCAGCTCTCGCCACTCAGCATGGTCGCCAATATCTCCAGCACCTGCGTGCCGGATATGCTGGCGCTGGCCGAGGCCGCCTGGCAAAACAACTTCGACGCGGTGATGGTGCTGCCGCCCTACTACTACGGCCAGACGCCGCGTCAGCTGCTCAGCTACTTCCGCGCGCTGGATAAGCAGATCGGCGGCAGGTGGTTCGCCTATAATTTTCCGGCGCGCACCGGCTGCGATTTGACGCCGGCGCTGGTCAGCGAGCTGGCGGCCGAACTGCCTAATTTTATCGGCATAAAAGATACGGTCGACTGCCTGTCGCATAATCGCGCGCTGATCGAAGAGACAAAAAAGGTGCGCGACGATTTCGCCGTGCTGTCCGGCTATGACGAATATCTGGTGCCGAATCTGCTGGCAGGCGGCGCGGGCGTGATTTCAGGTCTGAATAACATCGTGCCGGAACTGTTCGCCGCGGCGATGCAGGCGTGGCGCGAACAGGATCTGGCGGCGCTGATGCGCATTCAGCAGCGCATCGGCAAGATGATGGCGATTTACGCCGTCGGAGAGGATTTTGTCACCACCATTAAAACCGCGGTGGCGCGCCGGTTCGATTCGATGACCAGCCAGTCGCGCAACTATGGCGGCGCGCTGAGCGCTGAGCAGTGCGAGGCGCTCGACCGGCTGTTTGACTAAGGCGGTGATGCGGGCGCGACGCGCCCGCCTGCGTTATCCGCGCTTCACGAACTCCGATTTCAGCTTCATCGGGCCGAAACCGTCGATCTTGCAGTCGATATTATGATCGCCCTCAACCAGACGGATCCCTTTTACGCGGGTGCCGATCTTCAGCGTGGAGGAGCTGCCCTTTACTTTAAGATCTTTAATCACGGTCACCGTATCGCCATCCTCCAGCAGATTGCCGTTGGCGTCGCGCACCACAAGACGATCCGCAGTGCTTTCGACTTCGCCCGGCGACCAGATATGACCGCAGGCGGGACAGTTGAGGTTGTCGCCATCCTGCCAGCTGTAATCAGCCTGACAAAGGGGACATGCGGGAAGTGATTGCATAACAGCTCCTGAAACAACAGATATGATGACGCCAGAGGGGCGCCATCATATACCCGCACTATTGATAAGGGCAACTATCAGAACATCGCGCCGCTGCGCGCTTTGCTAACCGCCTCGCCCAGCTGCCATACCGCCATCGCATAGTGCGTGCTGTGGTTGTAGCGCGTAATGACGTAGAAGTTAGGCAGGCCGTACCAGTACTGATAGCTGGTGCCCATATCCAGACGCAGCAGGCTGACCTGATTATTGCCATCGAGCGAACCCTGCGGAGAGAGGCCGGACGCCGCCAGCATCTGCGGCGTGTAGCTGGTTTTGAAGCCGTTCTCCAGCAGCGGCGCCTGACCGCTGGCGGGAACGGCGACGCCCTCTCCGCTGCGCCAGCCGTGCTCTTTGAAGTAGTGCGCGACGCTGCCGATGGCGTCCACCGGATCCCACAGATTGACGTGGCCGTCGCCGTTGAAATCCACCGCATATTGCTGATAGGAAGAAGGCATAAACTGACCGTAACCCATCGCGCCGGCAAACGATCCCTTCAGATCCAGCGGATCGTCCTCTTCGTTGCGCGCCATCAGCAAGAAGGTTTCCAGCTCGCTGCTGAAGTAGCTCGCACGGCGCGGATAGTTAAACGATAGCGTGGCGAGCGCGTCGAGAATGCGCGTTTTCCCCATAACGCGGCCCCAGCGCGTCTCTACACCGATAATGCCGACGATGATCTCCGGCGGCACGCCGTAGACCTGCTGCGCGCGCGTTAAGGCATCCTGGTACTGGTTCCAGAAGGCGACGCCGTTCTGCACGTTGTCTGGCGTAATGAACTGCTTGCGATAGCGGATCCACGCGCCGTTGGGCCCGGCGGGCGGCGTATAGGCGGGCGCCTGACGATCCATCAGGCGCAGTACGTAGTCCAGCCGTTTCGCCTGGCCGATAACCGCGTGCAGCTGCTGGCGGTCGAAGCCGTGCTTCTCCACCATCTGATCGATGAACTTCTCGGCGGCCGGATTACCGGCAAAGTCGCCGAGCACAGGCTGGACGGCGTGAGACTGTTCCAGCAGAAAGCCCCCTTTCGGCGCCGCCAGGGTCGCGGCCTGCGGCGCGGATTCAGGTTTACTGCTGCAGGCGGCAAGTAAGGCAACAAGCGGAAGCAAGGTGATCTTAAAACGCATTTGATATCCATAAGCATGCAGTGAAGGTAACGAATTATGGTAAACATTCACTCACGGAATAGACAGGGCGAAACGCAAAAATAGCGCCAGTGCATAGCTGTGAACGGGCGCAGGAAGCGCGGCAAACGGCTGCGCTGTTTCAGCGTCATCCTGCGGCACGGAACGCAAGGCTTACGGAAAACAGCAGGTTATGCTGTACGACGACCGCGATAAAGCTAGAGTGCGTTCAGACCCTGCCGGTTAAGCCGGTTGCTCAAAACCGGCGCATCAAGGAAGAGGAACCGAAAACAATGAGCTATGACCTCTTATGCTGGTTGCTGCTGGCCGTCGCCGCGCTCTGCGTCGGCAGCTTTCTTAACGTGGTGATCTATCGCCTGCCGCTGATGGTGCTACAGCCGCAGCCGGGATTCTCGCTGCTGCTGCCTCGCTCCCACTGCCCGCGCTGCAAAACGCCGGTGCGCGCAGGCGACTGCGTTCCGCTGCTCGGCTGGTTGCGGCTGCGCGGCCGCTGCCGCAGCTGCTGTCGTCCCATTTCATGGCGTTACCCGGCGATCGAGCTCGCCGCGCTGGCGATAAGCCTGCTGCTTGCCTGGCAACTGCCGTGGAACGGCGCGCTGCTGGCGGCGCTGGTGATGAGCGGCTTTTTGCTGGCGTTATCGCTGATCGACCTGCGCGTCCAGCTGCTGCCCGATGCGCTGACTCTGCCGCTGCTCTGGCTCGGGCTGCTGTTTCACGCCCTGGACGTTCTGCCGCGCAGCAGTCCGGCGGAGGCGATCCTCGGCGCCGCCAGCGGCTATCTGCTGTTCCGGCTGCTGGCCTGGGCCTGGCATTTATTCCGTCATCGGGAGGCGCTGGGCGGCGGCGACGCCGTGCTGCTGGCGGCGCTCGGCGCCTGGCTGGGCTGGCAGCCGCTTCCCCTGCTGCTGCTGATCGCCTCCTGCGCCGGTTTAAGCGCCGCGCTGCTCGCGCGCTTCTGTATGCAGCGTCCGCTGCATCTGCCCTTGCCTTTCGGCCCCTGCCTGGCGCTGGCGGGTGAAGCGCTGCTGCTGGAGCAGCTGGCGTCAGCACCTTTTGCGTAGCGCCTCGCACAGGCCCGCTATCAAACAGAGATCCGTTGGGCTTTTAGGCCGCGGCCTGATAACGTCATGCGCATTAACCCAGGTTTTGCGGCGCTCGCCTTCTTCGTTCAGAACGAAGCGCGTTTGCCCTGACAGTGAAAAAGCGGCAGCCTTGATGTTCAGCAGGCAACTTTTCATAATGGCTTTCAGACGCAGCTTATCTCACAGCCAGGGCCGCATTTTTCCGTGCATCCTCTCGGTTTCTGAATGGGTTGATCCCGTTACATACGCCAGATCGCGCAGTCCGATGCAAGGCTTGCCCAATAACCGAATGATTTAAGAGCTAATTATTTATGAACAAATCAGTCGATAAGGACATCACCGCTCATACGCCTATGATGCAGCAATATCTGCGCCTCAAGGCGGAACACCCTGACATCCTGCTGTTTTACCGCATGGGCGACTTCTACGAGCTCTTCTATGACGACGCGAAACGCGCCTCGCAGCTGCTGGAGATCTCGCTGACCAAACGCGGCGCCTCGGCGGGCGAACCGATCCCGATGGCGGGCGTGCCCTACCATGCGGTAGAGAGCTATCTGGCGAAACTGGTGCAGCTGGGCGAATCCGTGGCGATTTGCGAGCAGATCGGCGATCCGGCGCTAAGCAAAGGGCCGGTTGAACGCAAGGTGGTACGTATCGTCACCCCGGGTACCATCAGCGACGAGGCGCTGCTGCAGGAGCGTCACGACAACCTGCTGGCCGCCATCGTGCAGAGCCCGCAGGGGTTCGGCTACGCCACGCTCGATATCAGCTCCGGCCGTTTTCGCCTGAGCGAACCGGCGGACGCCGAAACCATGGCCGCCGAGCTGCAGCGCACCAATCCTGCCGAACTGCTCTATCCGGAAGATCTACAGGCGATGTCGCTGATTGACCAGCGTCGCGGCCTGCGCCGTCGTCCGCTGTGGGAATTTGAGATCGCGACCGCGCGTCAGCAGTTGAATATGCAGTTCAACACCCGCGATCTTAATGGATTCGGCGTCGAGCAGGCGCATCAGGCGCTGCGCGCGGCGGGCTGCCTGCTGCAGTACGTTAAGGATACGCAGCGCACCAGCCTGCCCCATATCCGCTCGCTCAGCATGGAGCGGCAGCAGGACAGCATCATTATGGACGCCGCCACGCGTCGCAATCTGGAAATTACGCAGAATCTCGCCGGCGGCACGGAGAACACGCTGGCGGCGGTGCTGGATCGAACCGTCACGCCGATGGGCAGCCGCATGCTCAAGCGCTGGCTGCATATGCCGCTGCGCGACGCGCAGACTATCGGTCAGCGCCAGGACGCCATCGCCGAGCTTCAGCCGCTGAGCGATACGCTGCAGCCGGTGCTGCGCCAGGTGGGCGACCTGGAGCGTATTCTGGCGCGTCTGGCGCTGCGGACCGCGCGTCCGCGCGATTTAGCCCGCATGCGTCACGCTTTTCAGCAGCTGCCGGAGCTGAACGCTCTGCTGGCCAGCGTCGAATCGACGGCGCTAATCCGTCTGCGCGCACAGATGGGCGAGTTCACCGAGCTGCGCGAGCTGCTTGAAGCGGCGATTATTGAGGCGCCGCCGGTGCTGATCCGCGACGGCGGCGTTATCGCGCCGGGGTACAACGCGGAGCTGGATGAGTGGCGCGCGCTGGCGGACGGCGCCACCGACTATCTGGACAGACTGGAGATCCGCGAGCGCGAAAAGCTTGGCCTCGACACGCTCAAAGTCGGCTACAACGCCATCCACGGCTACTACATCCAGGTTAGCCGCGGCCAGAGCGACCATGTGCCGATCCACTACGTGCGCCGCCAGACGTTGAAAAACGCCGAGCGCTATATCATCCCGGAACTGAAAGAGTACGAGGATAAGGTGCTGACCTCGAAGGGCAAGGCGCTGGCGCTGGAGAAAAGCCTCTACGAGTCGCTGTTCGACCAGCTGCTGCCTCATCTGGAAGCGCTGCAGCTCAGCGCCGCCGCGCTCGCCGAGCTGGACGTGCTGAGCAACCTGGCGGAGCGCGCCTGGACGCTGAACTACTGCCGCCCGACGCTGCAGGAGAAACCCGGCATTAAAATCACCGGCGGCCGCCATCCGGTGGTTGAGCAGGTGCTGAAAGAGCCGTTTATCGCCAACCCGCTGTCGCTAACGCCGCAGCGCCGCATGCTGATCATCACCGGCCCCAATATGGGCGGTAAGAGCACCTACATGCGCCAGGCGGCGCTGATCGCGCTGATGACCTGGATTGGCAGCTTTGTGCCGGCGGAAGAGGCGGTGACCGGTCCGCTGGATCGTATCTTTACCCGTATCGGCGCGGCGGACGATCTCGCCTCAGGTCGCTCAACCTTTATGGTGGAGATGACGGAAACCGCCAATATCTTGCACAACGCCACCGAAAACAGCCTGGTGCTGATGGATGAAATCGGGCGCGGCACCTCGACCTATGACGGCCTGTCGCTGGCCTGGGCCTGCGCGGAGAGCCTGGCGAACCGCATCAAGGCGATGACGCTGTTCGCCACCCACTATTTTGAGCTGACCACGCTGCCGGAAAAAATGGAAGGCGTGTTCAACGTCCATCTGGACGCGGTCGAACACGGCGACACCATCGCCTTTATGCACAGCGTGCAGGAAGGGGCCGCCAGCAAAAGCTACGGCCTGGCGGTCGCGGCGCTGGCGGGCGTACCGAAAGAGGTGATCAAGCGCGCGCGCAATAAGCTGAAGGAGCTGGAGACGCTGTCGAACCACTCCGCCTCTTCGACCATCGACGGCTCGCAGCTGCCGCTGCTGGTGGAAGAGAGCTCGCCAGCCGTGGAGGCGCTTGAAGCGCTGGATCCTGACACCCTGACGCCGCGTCAGGCGCTGGAGTGGATTTACCGACTGAAGTCGCTGGTGTAGCGCTCTCTGGCGGCAGGTCATTCCGGCCCTGCCGCCGCTGTCGCAGCAAAAAAAAAGCGGAGGCCCACGGCCACCGCTTTTTTGTACTTACAACTTGTCAGTTACTCACGAAACAGCGCTTCAATGTTCAAACCCTGCGCCTGCAGGATTTCACGCAGACGACGCAGGCCTTCAACCTGAATCTGGCGTACGCGCTCGCGGGTCAGACCGATTTCGCGGCCCACATCCTCAAGCGTTGCCGCTTCATAGCCTAACAGGCCGAAACGACGCGCCAGCACTTCGCGCTGCTTGGCGTTCAGTTCGAACAGCCACTTAACGATACTTTGCTTCATATCGTCATCCTGCGTGGTGTCTTCCGGACCGTTGTCTTTCTCATCGGCCAGAATGTCCAGCAGCGCTTTTTCGGAGTCTCCGCCTAACGGCGTATCAACCGAGGTGATGCGTTCGTTAAGACGCAGCATACGGCTGACGTCGTCAACGGGTTTATCCAGCTGCTCCGCGATCTCTTCCGCACTCGGCTCATGATCGAGCTTGTGGGAGAGCTCACGCGCGGTGCGCAGATAAACGTTCAGCTCTTTAACAATGTGAATCGGCAGACGGATGGTACGGGTTTGATTCATGATCGCCCGTTCAATCGTCTGACGAATCCACCAGGTAGCATAGGTTGAGAAACGGAACCCACGCTCTGGGTCAAACTTCTCAACGGCACGGATTAAACCGAGATTGCCCTCTTCAATCAGGTCAAGCAGCGCGAGACCACGATTGCTGTAGCGGCGGGCAATCTTCACTACCAGTCGTAAGTTACTTTCAATCATGCGGCGACGAGAAGGAATATCGCCTCGTAATGCGCGGCGAGCGAAGAACACTTCTTCCTCTGCCGTTAACAGCGGGGAATAGCCAATCTCCCCGAGATAGAGCTGCGTCGCATCCAAAACGCGCTGCGTCGCACCCTGTGACAACAACTCTTCTTCCGCTACGTCGTTATCACTGGGTTCGTTTTCAACAAGAGCCTTCTCATCAAAAACCTCAGCTCCGTTCTCCTCGAATTCCGCATCTTCATGTAACTCGTTTACTTTCAGCGTATTCTGGCTCATAAGCGGCTCCTACCCGTGATCCCAGGGCAGAACAGCAGGGTTCTGCCGGTTTATCGCTGCGGCAAATAACGCAACGGGTTTACGGATTTCCCCTTGTAACGAATTTCAAAATGTAATCTAACTGAACTGGTTCCGGTGCTACCCATGGTAGCGATCTTTTGCCCCGCCTTAACTTCCTGTTGTTCCCGGACCAGCATTGTATCGTTATGGGCGTAGGCACTCAGGTAATCATCATTGTGCTTAATGATGATCAGGTTGCCGTAACCCCGGAGCGCGTTGCCTGCGTACACTACTCTTCCTGATGCGGTAGCGACGACAGGTTGTCCACGCGAACCAGCGATATCGATTCCTTTGTTCCCCCCTTCAGAGGCGGAGAAGTTATCGATAATCTTCCCATCGGTCGGCCAACGCCAGCTTCCAACCGGCGTCGAACTGTTCGTTGTACTGCTAACCGTGGGCGGTGCGGCAACTACGGGGGGAGCTGTTGTCGTTGCAACATTTGTTCCCTTCGACGGCAACATTTTGCTACCAGACGAGTTACCCGAATCATCAGAATACGTAATAACTGGTTGCTGTGCAACAGGCGCTGGTTTAATTTGCGGCGCGGTCGGGACGCCGCCCTGCGTTGCGTCGGCTGCGGTAATCGCATTGCCGCCCGTAATCGGCTGGCCTGAGCCGTTGCCAACCTGCAGCGTCTGGCCGACATTCAGGCCGTACGGGGCCTGCACGTTGTTGCGCTGCGCCAGATCGCGGAAATCGTTGCCGGTAATCCAGGCGATATAGAACAGCGTGTCGCCGCGTTTAACGGTATAAGTATCGCCGGCGTAACTACCTTTCGGAATATTCTGATAACTGCGGTTGTATACGATGCGGCCGTTTTGCGTCTGAACATTATCATTGCCGCTAACCATTGCGCCGCTGCTGGGCGCGGAAGGTACAGTGTTGCTAATCATACCTCCCTGACGTGGCGTCGATGGAACGCCGCCTGACGCGCTAAGCATGCCGCCGCTGCTGCCGTTATCTCCAACCTGGCTAATGGGTGCTTGTGTGTTGTCGCCTGAACTACAGCCTGCCAGCCAAAATCCAACCAGAGAAAGCGCCGCAAGGCGGCGTAACTGAAATATTGGGCTTCCCGTGCTCATTGTTCCCCCGTGATGGCAAACCTGAATAACGCTTCTTGCTAACGCACCAGCACAAAGCTCTGTGAGGCGTATTAAAGCCTGCGTATAACGCATGAAAATGGATAGTAACAAGATCAAAAGGATGGTGCTATGAAACAGTTGTGAAGAAATACGTAGGGTAAATCTCAGGCCAAATCGCCCTGAACCAGCGGAACGAACCGCACTGGCTCGATAGTTTCTTCCACAATGTCGCCCCCCTGGCGGCGCAGGCGCTTCAGCACCTGCTGATCCTCCCCCACCGGCAGCACCATAATGCCGCCCTCGTCGAGTTGCGCAATCAGCGCAGTCGGAATTTCCGGCGGCGCGGCGGTGACGATGATGGCGTCGAAAGGCCCGCGCGCGGGCCAGCCCTGCCAGCCGTCGCCATGGCGCGTCGAAACGTTATGCAGGTCGAGCTGTTTGAGACGGCGTTTGGCCTGCCACTGCAGCCCTTTAATGCGTTCGACGGAGTAAACGTGATCCACCAGATGCGCCAGAATGGCGGTCTGATAGCCGGAACCGGTGCCGATCTCCAGCACGCGCGAATGGGGTTGCAACTCCAGCAGCGCGGTCATGCGCGCCACCATATAGGGCTGCGAAATCGTCTGCCCGGAACCGATGGGCAGCGCCACATTGTCCCAGGCTTTATGCTCGAAGGCTTCGTCGATAAAACGTTCGCGCGGCACGTCCGCGATGGCCTTTAACAGGATCTCATCGTGGATGCCCTGCTGGCGTAGCTGCTCCAGCAACGCTTCGATACGCCGGTTCACCATACGAGACTGACCTCCGACTTCTCTAGCCAGTCAATCAGCACATCCTGCGCGCCGTGCGCGGTGAGGTCGACATGCAGAGCGGTCACGGAGACATAGCCCTGATCCACGGCGGCGAAATCGGTATCCGGGCCGGCATCGAACTTTTCGCCCGGCGGTCCAATCCAGTAGAGCGTATTGCCGCGCGGATCCTGCTGCGCGATCACCTGATCGGCGGGATGACGGCTGCCGCAGCGCGTCACGCGGAAGCCTTTGATCTCTTCCAGCGGCAGATCCGGCACGTTGATGTTGAGAATACGTCCGGTGCGCAGCGGTTCGCGCGTCAGCGCCTGCAGCAGCGCGCAGGTGACCGCCGCCGCCGTATCGTAATGCTGATGCCCGTTGAGCGATACCGCCAGCGCGGGCAGGCCGAGATGCCGCCCTTCCATCGCCGCCGCCACGGTGCCTGAGTAGATAACGTCGTCGCCCAGATTGGGGCCAGCGTTTATGCCGGAAACCACGATATCCGGGCGCGGCTGCATCAGCGCGTTGACGCCGAGGTAGACGCAGTCGGTCGGCGTACCCATCTGCACGGCGATGTCGCCGTTTTCATGGGTAAAGGTGCGCAGCGGCGTCTCCAGCGTCAGGGAATTAGAGGCGCCGCTGCGGTTGCGGTCAGGCGCGACCACCTGCACCTCAGCGATATGGCGCAGCGCCTTTGCCAGCGTCTGAATGCCCGGCGCATGAATTCCGTCGTCATTACTCAGCAATATCCGCATCGTCACCTTCCTGTTGCAGAAGTTCCCGAATCACGCTGGTGGCGAAACTGCCTGCCGGCAGCCAGAACTGCATCTCCAGCGTGACGTCGTCCCACCAGCTCCAGCGCAGATCGCGCGGCACCACCAGCATCGCGCGCCGCGCCGCATCCACTCGCTCTCGCTCAAGCAGTGTAACCAATTCTGCTGCGCCCGCCAGAGATTGCTGCTCAAAGGCGAGCGCCTCCGCCTGCGGGCCCGGCTCGCCGCGTCCCGGCAGCGGCGCAGTAATGCGCAGTTCATGATGATCGACGCGGGTTTGCAGCTCGCTCAGTTCGTCCGCCTGCGCGACAAACCAGCTGCCGCGACCGGTGAGCTGCAGCGCGTCGCCCTCTATCACCTGCGTTAGCGAGCCCTGCTGCTGCAGGCGCGCGCTGGTGACCTGATTAAACAGCGCGCTGCGCGCCGCCGAGAGGATCAGGCTGCGCTTGTTGCGATCGCGCAGGCTGATTTCGCCACGCGCCCACTGCTGCGCCATGGTCAGGTTATTGCCGCCGCGGCCAAAGCGCTGCGTGCCGAAGTAGTTGGGGGCGCCGGCGTCGCGGATCAGCGCCAGGCGCGATTCCACCGCGTCGCGATCGCTGATGTGGCGCACCACGAGACGAAAGGCGTTGCCTGCCAGCGCGCCGACGCGCAGCTTACGCTTGTGGCGCGTCGCCTCGAGGATCTCGACCCCTTCCAGCGAAAAGCCGCTCAGATCGGGCATCACATTGCCCGGAATACGGAAACAGAGCGTCTGCTCGGTCACCGCATGGCGGTCTTTCATCCCTGCGTAGCTCATATCGCGCTGATGCACGCCGAGGAACTTCGCCAGCGCTTCCGCCACAAAACGGGTATTAGCGCCGGTTTTACGAATGCGCACCAGCAGATGCTCCCCTTCGCCGTCGGTGCCGTAACCGAGATCCTCCACCACGACGAAATCTTCGGGGTTCGCTTTGATCATGCCGCGCGCGGTCGGCTTGCCGTGCAGAAAAGCCTGGTTCTCCAGCGTCATGCCGCATCCGCCTTCAGCAGCAGCGCGACCGCTTCGCAGGCGATGCCTTCGCCGCGTCCGGTAAAGCCCAGCTTCTCGGTAGTGGTCGCTTTGACGTTGACCTGATCCATATGGCAGCCCAGATCTTCAGCGATATTGACGCGCATCTGCGGCACATGGGGCAGCATTTTCGGCGCCTGAGCGATGATGGTGACGTCAACGTTGCCGATGCGATAGCCCTGTTCCGCGATGCGTCGCCAGGCTTCGCGCAGCAGGCCGCGGCTGTCCGCGCCCTTATAGGCGGGATCGGTATCGGGAAACAGCTTGCCGATATCGCCCATCGCCACCGCGCCAAGCAGCGCGTCGGTCAGCGCATGCAGCGCCACGTCGCCGTCGGAATGGGCGAGGAAACCCTGTTCAAACGGGATCCGCACGCCGCCAATCACCAGCGGACCTTCGCCGCCGAAAGCGTGAACGTCAAAACCGTGACCGATACGCATCATGCGCTCTCCTTTAACTGAATCTGGGTTAAGTAAAATGCCGCCAGCGCCAGATCTTCCGGCCGGGTGACTTTGATGTTATCACTGCGTCCGCTGACCAGCAGCGGATGATAGCCGCAATATTCGAGCGCCGAGGCTTCGTCGGTAATGGTCGCGCCTTCCGCCAGCGCGCGCGTCAGGCAGGCGGTCAGCAGCTGGTGAGGAAAAAACTGCGGCGTCAGCGCGTGCCAGAGATCTTCGCGCTCGACGGTATGCGCCACGGCGGCGACGCCCGGCTCGCCGCGCTTCATGGTGTCACGCACCGGCGCGGCCAGAATGCCGCCGACGCGGCTGGTTTCCCGCACCTGCAGCAAACGCGCGAGATCGTCAGGGTGCAGACAGGGACGCGCTGCGTCGTGCACCAGCACCCAGCCTTCGCCCTGCGCGGCGCGCAGCCCCGCCAGCACCGACTCCGCGCGCGTTTCGCCGCCCGTCACGCTGAGCACGCGTGGATCCCGCGCCAGCGGCAGCGACGCAAACTGCGCGTCGTCCGGGCTAAGCGCGACGATGACCTGTTTGATAGCGGGATGGGAAAACAGACGTGCGATGCTGTGTTCCAGAAGCGTCTGCTGACCGATGGTCAGATACTGCTTAGGACAGGTCGCCTGCATGCGGCTGCCGATACCGGCAGCGGGCACCACGGCGATCACCTCCGCAGGGAGAGAGTGCATGTTCATGAGTTATCGTTGTTGGTTTTGCGCAGCCTGCGCGTTGCGTTTGTTCTGATCCGGCACCAGACGATAGAAGGTCTCACCGGGCTTAATCATGCCCAGCTCGTTGCGTGCGCGTTCCTCGATCGCTTCCGAGCCGCCATTGAGATCGTCAATTTCGGCAAACAGCTGATCGTTACGCGCTTTAAGTTTGGCGTTGTTCGCCTGTTGCACCGCGACGTCGTCATTGACGCGCGTATAGTCGTGAATACCGTTTTTGCCCAGCCACAGCGAATATTGCAGCCAGCCGAGCAGCACCAGTAGCAGTAACGTCAGTTTTCCCATCCCCGCCCCCTGAAAAACGGCTCAATCATCCCATAACTTGGTGCAGGACTCCACTCCAGCGGTGAAAATGGCCCGCTTTACCGGCTGTCTGCGCAAATTCTGATTAGGATGGCAAGAAAGGAGACAGGTAAAGTTTTGTAACCTGCCGACGCGTTTCCACATCGGGAGGCATCACCAGCCGGATAAAAAAGAGAAGAGCAGCCAGAAAAGGCAGACCACTACTATCGCCGTAGCGGGCGTCGTCCAGAGCAGCCTGCCGCGCAGCGCCATGCTGAAAATAATGCCGATCAGCACCGATACCGGCAGCAGCGCCAGGAAAAAGGGCCAGGTATAGAGGAAGAAGAAAAGCGTATTGGAACCGTACAACAGGAAGGGGATCGCCAGCGCGCACCAGTAAGAGAAGAAGCCGATGATGCCGCCCGGCAGCGACGAGCGCGGCTCGTCCAGGGAGCTTTCATCTTTGCGGGCCAGCATAGGAGTAACATTCTGCATAGAGATCCTGTTGACGCGAAGGCGGCAAATCAGCTTCGATTTGCCGCTTGTCTGTTCAGGATTCGATGATATCGCGGTGGCGCAGCAGGTCTAACAATTGGCCGGTCAGTTTTGTAACCAATTGTTCGCCCGCTAAGCGTATTTCCGGCTGCTCCGGCGCCTCGTAGACGCTGTCGATGCCGGTAAAATTACGCAGCTCGCCCGCGCGCGCTTTTTTATATAACCCTTTGGGATCGCGCGCTTCGCACACTGCCAGCGGGGTATCGACGAAGACCTCGATAAAGCGACCTTCCGGCAGCATATCGCGTACCATCTGACGCTCAGCGCGATGCGGCGAGATAAAGGCGGTGAGCACCACCAGTCCCGCATCCACCATCAGCTTCGCTACTTCGCCTACGCGGCGGATGTTCTCTTTGCGATCCGCGTCGCTGAAGCCCAGATCGCGACAGAGGCCGTGACGCACGTTATCGCCGTCGAGCAGATAGGTGCTGACGCCGAGCGGATGCAGCGCCTGCTCCAGCGCGCCGGCCACCGTCGATTTGCCGGAGCCGGAGAGGCCGGTAAACCACAGCACCGCGCCCTGATGGCCGTGCTGCCGCTCGCGCGCCTCGCGCGTCACCGGATGATCGTGCCACACCACGTTTTCATCGTGCTGCGCCATTACTCACCGCCCAGCAGATCGCGCGCGTTCCAGTGCGGAAAGTGGCGGCGGATCAGCGCATTCAGCTCCAGCTCGAACTCGCTGAACTGGCCCGCCTGGCGCGCCGCGCCGCTCAGCGGCTGATGGATCATGCCTGCACCCACGGTGACGTTACTCAGGCGATCGATAAAGATCATGCCGCCCGTCACCGGGTTCTGCTGGTATTTATCCAGCACCATAGGTTCGTCGAAGGTCACTTCCACCAGGCCGATGCCGTTCAGCGGCAGCGTCTCGGCGGCGCGCTTCTCCAGCGTGTTGATCTCGACCTGATGAATAACCTTTTCCACGCGGCCGCGCGCCTTTTTGCCGGCGATTTTAATATCGTAGCTCTGGCCCGGCTGCAGCGGCTGCTCCGCCATCCATACCACGTCAACGGTGGCAGACTGCACCGCCTCCAGCTCGGCGTCGCTGTCGACCAGCAGATCGCCGCGGCTGATATCGATCTCGTCGTTCAGCACCAGGGTAATGGCTTCGCCCGCGCCCGCTTCCTGCAGGTCGCCGTCAAAGGTAACGATGCGCGCCACGGTGGACTCCACGCCTGACGGCAGCACCTTCACGCGCTGACCGACGCGCACCGCGCCAGAGGCAAGCGTACCCGCATAGCCGCGGAAATCCAGGTTCGGACGGTTAACGTACTGTACCGGGAAGCGCATCGGCTGCTGATCCACCACGCGCTTCACCTCGACGGTCTCCAGCACGTCGAGCAGCGTCGGACCGCTGTACCACGGCATGGTCTGGCTCGGGGTGGCGACGTTGTCGCCCTCCAGCGCCGACATCGGCACGAAGCGAATATCCAGGTCTTCCGGCAGCTGCGCCGCGAAGTCGAGGTAATCCTGTTTAATTTGCTCGTAGGTCTCCTGGCGATACTCCACCAGGTCCATTTTGTTGATCGCCACCACCAGATGCTTAATGCCCAGCAGCGTCGAGATAAAGCTGTGGCGACGGGTCTGATCCAGCACGCCTTTGCGCGCGTCGATCAGCAGAATCGCCAGATCGCAGGTCGAGGCGCCGGTCGCCATGTTGCGGGTGTACTGCTCATGTCCCGGCGTGTCGGCGATAATAAATTTACGCTTCTCGGTAGAGAAGTAGCGGTAGGCCACGTCGATAGTGATGCCCTGCTCGCGCTCCGCCTGCAGTCCGTCTACCAGCAGCGCCAGGTCGAGCTTTTCGCCCTGGGTGCCGTGACGCTTGCTGTCGTTGTGCAGCGAGGAGAGCTGATCTTCATAGATCTGACGCGTATCGTGCAGCAGGCGGCCGATCAGCGTGCTTTTGCCGTCGTCGACGCTGCCGCAGGTGAGAAAACGCAGCAGACTTTTATGCTGTTGCGCGGTCAGCCAGGCTTCCACGCCGCCCTGATCGGCAATCTGTTGTGCAATAACGGTATTCATCTGCGTCTCCTTAGAAATAACCCTGACGTTTTTTCAGTTCCATCGAACCGGACTGATCGCGGTCAATCACGCGGCCCTGACGTTCGCTGGTGGTAGAGACCAGCATCTCTTCGATAATTTCCGGCAGCGTCTGCGCTTCCGATTCCACCGCGCCGGTGAGCGGCCAGCAGCCAAGGGTGCGGAAGCGCACCATACGCTGCTTGATCACTTCGCCAGGCTGCAAGTCGATACGGTCGTCATCCACCATCATCAGCATGCCGTCGCGCTCCAGCACCGGGCGCGGCGCGGCGAGATAGAGCGGCACGATTTCGATGTTTTCCAGGAAGATGTACTGCCAGATATCGAGCTCGGTCCAGTTCGACAGCGGGAAGACGCGAATGCTTTCGCCCTTGTTGATCTGGCCGTTGTAGTTATGCCACAGCTCCGGGCGCTGGTTCTTTGGATCCCAGCGGTGGAAACGGTCGCGGAAAGAGTAGATACGCTCTTTGGCGCGCGACTTCTCTTCGTCGCGGCGCGCGCCGCCGAACGCGGCGTCAAAGCCATATTTGTTCAGCGCCTGCTTCAGCCCTTCGGTTTTCATGATATCGGTATGCTTGGCGCTGCCGTGTACGAAGGGGTTGATGCCCATCGCCACGCCTTCCGGATTGCGGTGAACCAGCAGCTCGGCGCCCATCTCTTTCACGGTGCGATCGCGAAACGCGTACATCTCGCGAAATTTCCAGCCGGTATCGACGTGCAGCAGCGGAAACGGCAGCGTGCCTGGATAAAAGGCTTTACGCGCCAGATGCAGCATCACCGACGAATCTTTGCCGATAGAGTACATCATTACCGGATTGCCGAACTCCGCTGCGACCTCGCGGATGATATGAATGCTTTCCGCCTCTAACTGACGCAGATGAGTGAGTCTTTTTTGGTCCATGATTTATCCTCAAGCCAGTGTGACAACGGCGGACTCGCGGGTCGCCTGCTGTGCAGAATGTTGAAACCACGCCAGCTGCTCGTGCAGCTTCACCACTTCCCCGATCACCAGCAGCGCTGGCGTCGGCGCGGCGGCAGCCAGCGTCTCAAGGTGTTCCAGCGTGCCGGTCAGTACCTGCTGATCCTGTCGCGTGCCGCGGCCAATCACCGCAACCGGCATCGTGGGATCGCGGCCGTGACGTATCAGCCCTTCGCTAATCGCCGCTGCCTTTACCGTGCCCATATAGATCGCCAGCGTCTGACGCGCGCGCGCCAGCGACGGCCAGTCGATGTCGTCGCCGTCGGCGCGACAGTGACCGGTAATAAACAGCACGCTCTGCGCGTGATCGCGGTGCGTCAGCGGAATACCGGCGTAGGCGGTCGCGCCTGCCGCCGCCGTCACGCCGGGCACCACCTGGAACGGGATCCCCGCCTCCTGCGCCGCCTGCAGCTCTTCGCCGCCGCGGCCAAAGATAAAGGGATCGCCTCCTTTCAGGCGCACCACGCGTTTGCCTTTGCGCGCCAGCTCCACCAACAGGCGATTGGTCTCTTCCTGCGGCACCGAGTGCGCGCCGGCGCGTTTGCCGACGCAGATGCGGTCGGCGTCGCGGCGCACCAGATCCAGCACCTCGTCGCTGACCAGATGGTCGTAAAGCACCACGTCCGCCAGCTGCATCACCTGCAGGCCGCGCAGCGTCAGCAGCCCGCTGTCGCCGGGTCCGGCGCCGACCAGAATGATCTCGCCTGCGCGGTTCGGCTCTTCATTGAGCTCGCGCGTCAGCGTGCGCGTCGCCTCGTCCACGTTGCCCGCCGACATCTGGCTGGCGAACAGGCCGTTAAAGGCGCGCTCCCAGAAGCGACGGCGATCGGACATGCGGCTAAAGCGCTGTTTTACGCGGTCGCGAAACCCGCCCGCGACCTCCGCCATCTGCCCCAGACTGGCGGGCAGCAACGCCTCCAGCTTTTCGCGCAGCATACGCGCCAGCACCGGCGCGGTGCCGCTGGAGGAGATAGCGACCACCAGCGGAGAGCGGTCCACGATAGAGGGGAAGATAAAGCTGCACTTCGGCTGGTCGTCTACCACGTTGACCAGTCGGTGACGGGCGTTGGCCTCGTCGTAAACCTGGCGGTTGAGCAGGTTATCGTCGGTCGCGGCTATAGCGAGAAAAACCGCATCGAGCTGCGCCGGCTCGAACGCCGTCGCCAGCCATTCGATCTGCTGTTCCTGATGCAGCGCCTGAAGTTCGTGGCAGAGCTCACGCGACACCACGCGCACCTGCGCGGAAGCGCGACGCAGCAGTTCGATTTTGCGCGCCGCGACGTCGCCGCCGCCTACGACCAGCACCGGACGACCTTTGAGATCGGCGAAAAGAGGCAAATAGTCCACGATAACCCTGGCGTTGTAACCGTAATTTAACGCGACTATACGTTGCGCCCTTCTGGCAGATGAAATTACGAATTGGAATGAGTAGTTACCGAATGGAATAACGCGCCAGGCAAGCTCATAACAAAATGTGCTTAACGGATGATCTGGCAAGGCTTTCAGAGCGAATCAAATTGTTTAATGGCGATCACAGTTTCATACTGGAGAGCGAAAAAATTTTGGCTTTTCGTCACAGGATGACCCACAAGGAACACCGCATGTTTGCCCTTCTCCGCCTGACCGCGCTGGCTGCGCTGTTGAATTGCGGTTTCGCTCTGCACGCCCAGGCCGCCAGCGTTGCGCCGGGGGAATTTGCCGAGCAGCAGCTTCGTCACATCGCCACCTGGTTCCCTGGCCGCATGAGCGGCAGCCCGGCCGAAATGATGGCCGCCGACTACCTGCAGCAGCAGTTCGCCGCGCTCGGTTTTCAGAGTAATACCCGGCAGTTCAATACCGGCTACCGCTGGCGCGAAACCAATGGCGATCTGCGCTGGCATAAAGTGACGGCGACCTCGGTGATCGCCGCTCGCGCCGGCAGCGCGCCGCAGGAGATCCTGATTGTGGCGCATCTCGATACCTGGACGCCGCTCAGCAGCAGCGATGCCGAGCATAACCTTGGCGGCCTGCGTCTGCAGGGCGTCGACGACAACGCGTCAGGGCTGGGCGTGATGCTGGAGCTGGCGCAGCAGCTGAGCCGCCGGCCGCTGCATTACGGCGTGCGCTTCGTGGCGCTGAGCGCAGGCGAAACCGCGCTGGGCGGCATGCAGGATTACGTGGCGCGCATGAGCGAGAAAGAGAAAAAGAACACGCTGCTGGTGGTGGATCTCAACAGCCTGATCACCGGCGACCATCTCTATTTCAACAGCGGCAGCAATACGCCGCGCGCGGTGCGCAAGCAGACCAGCGCGCGCGCGCTGCGCCTCGCGCAGCAGCTCGGCATTCCCGCCGCCAGCCATCAGATGGCCGCGCGCGACTATAACGCCGCCAACGCTTTTGATAAGGCGGGTTTTCCGCTGCTGGACGTGACGGCGAGCAACTGGGCGCTGGGCGGCAAAGATGGCGCGCAGCAGCGCAGCCGCTCGAAGCATTTCCCGGACGGCACTACGCGCCATCAGACCGATCGCGATAATCTCAGCTATCTCGATCGCTGGCTGCCGGGCCGTATTTCCCTGCGCACGCGCGACAGCGTGAAGGTGCTGCTGCCGCTGCTGGGCGAGTTGACCAATCCGAAAGTGTAAAGGGGTGCAACGCAGTGAGCGCGCTGGCCAGAGCGGCCAGCGCGGTAAAACTTAGCCTTCGTGCAGGCCGCACTCGCGCTTCAGGCCGAAGAAGCGCGTCTCCTCTTCCGCCATGCCGGGCTCCCATTTGCGCGTGGTGTGGGTATCGCCCACTGACAAATAGCCCTCATCCCACAGCGGATGGTATTTAAGGTTGTGCTGCTGCAGATAGTGATGAATCTGACGGTTGTCCCAGTCGATAATCGGCAGCACCTTGAACACGCCGCGCTGCACGCCAAGCACTGGCAGATTCGCGCGACTGCCGGACTGATCGCGGCGCAGCCCGGCGAACCAGGTCTGCGCGCCCAGCGTCTGCAGCGCGCGGTTCATCGGCTCAACCTTGTTGATTTGGTTGTACTGCTCAATGCCTTCCACGCCCTGCTCCCACAGCTTGCCGTAGCGCGCTTCCTGCCAGGCCGCCGAGGTTTCAGCGCGAAACACCTGCAGATTCAGGCCCAGCTGATCCGTCAGCTGGTCGATAAAACGGTAGGTTTCCGGGAAGAGATAGCCGGTATCGGTAAGGATCACCGGAATGTCAGGCATCTGTCGCGTGACCAGATGCAGCGACACCGCCGCCTGAATGCCGAAACTCGACGAGAGCACAAAGGCGCCCGGCAGGTTTTCCAGCGTCCAGCTGACGCGCGCCTCCGCCGAACTTTTCTCCAGCTGCGCATTCACGGACGCCAGCGCCAGCGTGCGCTCGACTTTGTTCATTTCACCCAGTGCTGCGAGGTCGAACTGACTCATACTGCCTCCGAATCCCAGAAATCTCGTGCCGGATCGACGACCGGCTTGACGATGCCTGCGCGGATCGCGAAGTCGCCGAAGCCCTCAGCGCCGTGACGCTCGCGCGCCCAGCGGCCCACCAGCTCGTCGATGCTGGCGAGGATCTCGCTTTCGGTGATGTTCTCGCGGTACATGCGCGGAATGCGCGTGCCGATGCGGTTGCCGCCGATATGCAGGTTGTAACGGCCCGGCGCTTTGCCCACCAGCCCGATTTCCGCCAGCATGGCACGGCCGCAGCCGTTGGGACAACCGGTGACGCGTAGCACTATGTGCTCTTCGCCCACGCCGTGGCTATGCATGATCTCTTCGACTTTGGTGACAAAGGCGGGCAGAAAACGCTCCGCTTCCGCCATCGCCAGCGGGCAGGTCGGGAACGAAACGCACGCCATAGAATTTTCGCGCTGCGCGGTTACGCTCTCCATCAGGCCGTGTTCACGCGCAATCGTCTCGATTTTCGCCTTTTCGCTCTCCGGCACGCCGGCCACGATCAGGTTCTGGTTCGCCGTCAGGCGGAAGTCGCCCTGATGCACGCGCGCAATCGCCGCGATGCCGCTTTTCAGCGGACGGTCCGGGTAGTCGAGCAGGCGGCCGTTTTCGATAAACAGCGTCAGGTGCCACTTCTTGTCGATGCCCTTGATCCAGCCGATGCGGTCGCCGCGGGTGGTGAACTCATACGGGCGAATCGGCTCGAAGGTCAGCCCGGCGCGCTTCTCAACTTCCGCTTTAAAGGTCTCGACGCCGACGCGCTCCAGGGTATATTTGGTTTTGGCGTTTTTGCGATCGGTGCGGTTGCCCCAGTCGCGCTGGGTAGTCACCACCGCAGCCGCCACCTCCAGCGTTTTCTCCAGCGGCAGATAGCCGAACTCGCTGGCGGTGCGCGCATAGGTCGCTTTGTTGCCGTGCTCGATCGACAGGCCGCCGCCGACCAGCAGGTTAAAGCCGATCAGCCTGCCCTTCTCCGCCACCGCGATAAAGTTAAGATCGTTAGCGTGCAGATCGACGTCGTTGTGCGGCGGGATCACCACCGTGGTTTTAAACTTACGCGGCAGATAGGTCTCGCCGAGGATCGGCTCTTCATCCGTGGTCGCCACCTTCTCTTTATCCCACCAGATTTCTGCGTAGGCGCGGGTGCGCGGCAGCAGATGCTCGGAGATTTTCTTCGCCCACTCGTAGGCTTCCTGATGCAGCTCCGACTCGACCGGGTTTGAGGTGCAGAGCACGTTGCGGTTGACGTCGTTGGCGGTTGCCAGCGCGTCGAGCCCGACTTCGTGCAGCATCTGGTGCGAAGGCTTGACGTTCTTCTTCAGAATGCCGTGAAACTGAAAGGTCTGGCGGTTGGTCAGACGAATGCTGCCGTACAGCGTTTTTTCGGTGGCGAATTTATCGATCGCCAGCCACTGCGTCGGCGTGATAATGCCGCCTGGCAGACGGCAGCGCAGCATCATTGCGTGACGCGGCTCCAGCTTCTGCTCGGCGCGCTCGGCGCGAATGTCGCGATCGTCCTGCTGGTACATGCCGTGGAAGCGGATCAGCAGAAAGTTATCGCCGTTAAAGCCGCCGGTCAGACCATCATCCAGATCCTCCAGGATGGTGCCGCGTAAATAGTTACTCTCTTTTTTAAGACGCTCGGCGTCGACCAGCTTGCCTTCAACGACCAGCGGTCCGGGGTGTTTTTCGCTCATTAGTAAACGTCTCGCTGATAGCGGCGCTCGATGCGCAGCTCGCTTAAAAATTCGTCGGCCGTTTCACGATCCATTGCGCCGTGTTCGACCACCACATCCAGCAGTGCCTGCTCGACATCCTTCGCCATACGGTTGGCGTCGCCGCAAACATAAATATGCGCGCCCTCTTCGATCCAGCGCCACACTTCCGCCCCTTTGGCGCGGATTTTGTCCTGCACGTAGACTTTCTGCTCCTGGTCGCGCGACCAGGCGAGATCGATATGGGTCAGCAGGCCATCCTTCACATACTGCTGCCACTCAACCTGGTAGAGAAAATCCTCGGTGAAGTGCGGATTGCCGAAGAAGAGCCAGTTTTTGCCGCCAGCGCCGTCGTTGTCGCGCTGCTGCATAAAGGCGCGGAACGGCGCGATGCCGGTACCCGGACCAATCATAATCACCGGCGCGTCGGGACTGGCGGGCAGACGGAAGTTATCGTTATGCTCGATAAAGACGCGAATTTCCGCATCCTCTTCCAGGCGGTCGGCCAGATAGCTGGAGGCGCCGCCTGCGCGCGCGCGGCCGTCGATATCGAAGCGCACCGCGCCGACGGTGATATGAACTTCGGTTTCATTCTCCGCCTGCGACGAGGCGATAGAGTAGAGGCGCGGCGTCAGCGGACGCAGCAGCGTCGTCAGCTGTTCGGCGTTGAGCTCGGTCGGCGCGTTACGCACCATATCGACGATCGGGAAGGTCTGCGCGTAGTGCTGCAGCTTCGCCTTATCGCCCACCAGCGCCAGCAGCGCGTCGTTGCGCGACAGCGCGGCGTACTGCTCGACGATCTGCGCGGTGTTTACCGTCAGCTCAAAGCGTTTTTGCAGCGCTTCGCTAAGCGGCAGGGTTTCGTTGTCGATCTGCACCGGCTCGTCGCCTTTCAGCCACAGCAGGCTCAGTAGCTCGGCGACCAGCTCCGGATCGTTTTCATACCAGATGCCCAGCGCGTCGCCCGGCTGGTAGCGCAGGCCGGAGTCGCCCAGATCGATTTCGATATGACGCACGTCCTTATCGGAATGGCGGCCGGTAATTTTTTGGTTTACGGCAAAGCTGGCGGTCAGCGGCGCCTCTTTAGTGTAGGGGCTGCTGTGCACTTCATTGACGCTGCCGATCGCGGTCGCCACTGCCTGCGCCGGCGTTTCGCTCGGCACACGCTGTTTCAGCACCTCGACCAGCGCGTGGCGCCAGCTGGCAGCCGCTTCGGCGAAGTCGACATCGGCGTCAACGCGATCCAGCAGGCGCTCTGCGCCCAGCTCCGCCAGGCGGCTGTCGAAGTCCTTGCCCGCTTTGCTAAAGAATTCGTAAGAGGTGTCGCCGAGGCCGAGCACCGCGAAGGCGGCGCCATCCAGCTTCGGCGCTTTTTTCGACATCAGGAATTTATGCAGCGCCACCGCCTCTTCCGGCGGATCGCCTTCACCCTGCGTGGAGGTCACCACCACCAGCAGCTTCTCCTGGCCGATCTGCTTGAACTTGTAATCGCCGGCGTTAACCAGCTTAACGTTCAGCTTCGCCGCCTGCAGATCGTCGCGCAGCTGCTCGGCGACGCGGCGCGCGTTGCCGGTTTGCGAAGCGGAGATCAGCGTAATCGCCGGGATCTCCGCCGCCGCTGGCGCGCTGGCCGCGACGCTGCCGGGCGTCTGATTGATCATTCCCCAGAAATAGCCAGAGATCCACGCCAGCTGGGTGGGAGAAAAATCAGTCGTTGCCGCCTGTAAGCGCGCAAGTTGCTCCGGGTTAAGCGGGAGCAGAGAACCTGGGGGTGCCTGAGTCGTCATCGCGTTAAGAATTCCAGTATCCAGAGTCCGGACGGTAAAGTAGCAGAAAGAGTGGTAGGTTACCGGCCCGTATATTAACGATTAAATACGGCTTCGACATAATTAATAACCAAAATGACTAAGTGGTTTTTCAGGTAGGCATAATCAGTAAAACTGGTATAGAAAGTGAATATTTATCAGTTAGTTAAAAAGGAGCGTTATGGCGCTGGCCGCGCAAATCCCTCTTTACAACGGTACGGATGCGAAAATTCCGTATTTCAGGTAGAATTCCCCGGTTTTTTAGCCTGAGAGCCATTATGTCTACCACATTGTTTAAAGAGTTCCAGTTCGAAGCCGCTCACCATTTGCCTAATGTCCCGGAAGGACACAAATGCGGTCGCCTGCATGGCCATTCGTTTCTGGTACGACTGGAAATCACCGGCGAAGTGGACGCGCATACCGGCTGGGTGATGGATTTCGCCGAATTGAAAGCGGCGTTCAAACCGCTGTATGAGCGCCTCGATCACCACTATCTGAACGAGATCGAAGGCCTTGAGAATCCCACCAGCGAAGTGCTGGCGAAGTGGATCTGGGATCAGATGAAGCCGCAGCTGCCTGAGCTGAGCGCGGTGATGATCAAAGAGACCTGCACGGCGGGCTGCGTCTATAAAGGATAAATCCCGTCAGGGCTGTGGTCCGCACAGCCCGCCCTTTCCGCCCTACGCTTCTTTACCCCTGGGTCATCTTTCTGTTATCTGACGTCTCTACGTTGTTCTCTCCTTCATTAAAGATCAAGAGAATCAACAATGAACCTGAAACGCCTTGCCGCCCTCGCGCTGCTTTTTACCGCCTCTGCCGCCGTACAGGCGCAAAACGTGCTCGACTTTCCTCAGCCGGACAACGTGCCGGACGAGTTCTACGCCGTGACCGAAATCCCCGCCGGCGGCACCATTAAATATGAGACCGACGCCAAAACCGGCTTTATCGTGGCAGACCGCTTTCAGTCGATGCCGCTCGCCTGGCCGGCTAACTACGGATCGCTGACGCAGTCGCTGGGCGGCGATAACGATCCGCTCGACGTGATCTTCTATACCCGCGCGCCGCTGCAGCCGGGCACGCTGATTAAACTGCGCGCCATCGGCGTGCTGAAGATGATTGACGGCGGCGAAGTAGACGACAAGATCGTCGCGGTGCCGACCAGCAAAATCGATCCCACCTGGGACGATATTAAGAGCATGAGCGATCTGCCGAGGATGGAACAGGCACGCCTCGAGGCTTTTTTCCGCGTTTATAAGCAACTGCCGGAAGGGCGCAAGAAGGTCGAACTGAACGGATTTGAGAGCGCCGACGTGGCGAAAAGCGAGATCAAGAAGGCGTTTAACGCCTATAAAGCGAAGCAGTAATGCTAGCGGGCGGCGCGGCCGCCGCCCTGCTCTCTGCCGTCAGGCGATATTAAGATATTTGTGCGTCTGCATCGATAAGCGCCAGTTGCGCGCGATACAGGTTTCAATACAGAGTTTTGTCGCCGCGTCTTTGCGGCTGATAGGCTGCAGCGCGATAATGCGCGCTTTGCTGTCGTTCAGCGTTGCCAGCAGTTCATCCAGCGCCTCGACGTCGCGCTCGCGCGCCACCGGATGCTTGATCTCATCCGCGCGCTGCAGCGCCTGCGCCAGCACGTCATAGCCGCCGCGCATATTCACCTTCGGCGATACCGTCACCCAGGTTTTCTCGGAGCAGTGCACTTCGTGCGTGCCGCTGGTTTCGATCTGGCACTGAAAACCCTGCGCTTCCAGCGCCGTGGTCAGCGGGCGCAGATCGTAAATCGACGGCTCGCCGCCGGTAATCACCACATGGCGCGCCGTCCAGCCCTGACGCTGAATGGTCTCAATCAGCAGCGCCGCATCGGCGTTGCCCCAGGCATCCGTTTCCACCGTTTTGACCAGAATATCGCCCAGCGCCGTTTCCCGATTGGCCAGCTTCTCCCAGGTATGTTTGGTATCACACCAGCTACAACCCACCGGGCATCCCTGTAAGCGGATAAAGATGGCCGGAACGCCGGTATAAAATCCTTCTCCCTGCAGCGTCTGGAACATTTCATTAATCGGGTATTGCATTACGGACTCGCTAGAAAAAAACAGGGCGCTGATTATGGCAGATTTGCCGCGCAGCTCAACCACGCGATGTGCCTTTTCTGTGCCGCCGTTAAAAGCAAAAGCCCCGCACAAGGCGGGGCTTTCTCTCAGGCAAATGCCGTCAGAGGACGGCACCAGCAGGCGATTACGCCTGGCCTTTCACTTCTTTCAGACCGTTGAACGGCGCTTTTGAACCCAGCGCTTCTTCAATACGGATCAGCTGGTTGTACTTAGCAACGCGGTCAGAACGGCTCATAGAACCGGTTTTGATCTGGCCTGCTGCAGTACCGACCGCCAGGTCAGCAATGGTGGCGTCTTCGGTTTCACCTGAACGGTGTGAAATCACCGCGGTGTAGCCTGCGTCTTTCGCCATTTTGATCGCCGCCAGGGTTTCGGTCAGAGAACCGATCTGGTTGAACTTGATCAGGATGGAGTTAGCGATGCCTTTCTCGATGCCTTCTTTCAGGATCTTGGTGTTGGTCACGAACAGGTCGTCACCCACCAGCTGGATTTTGTCGCCCAGCACTTTAGTCTGGTAAGCAAAGCCGTTCCAGTCTGACTCGTCCAGACCGTCTTCGATAGAGACGATCGGGTACTGTTTGGTCAGATCTTCCAGGAAGTGCGTGAACTCTTCAGAGGTAAAGGCTTTGTTGCCTTCGCCAGCCAGCACGTATTTGCCGTCTTTGTAGAATTCGGACGCCGCGCAGTCCATCGCCAGGGTGATATCTTTGCCCAGCTCGTAGCCCGCCGCTTTTACCGCTTCCGCGATAACAGCCAGCGCTTCGGCGTTGGAACCCAGGTTCGGCGCGTAGCCGCCTTCGTCGCCAACAGCGGTGTTCAGGCCTTTAGACTTCAGCACTTTCGCCAGGTGGTGGAACACTTCAGAACCCATACGGATCGCTTCTTTCACCGTTGAAGCGCCAACCGGCTGGATCATGAATTCCTGGATGTCGACGTTGTTGTCGGCGTGCTCACCGCCGTTGATGATATTCATCATCGGCAGCGGCATAGAGAATTTGCCCGGGGTGCCGTTCAGCTCAGCGATGTGCTCGTACAGCGGCTGACCTTTAGAGGCCGCTGCCGCTTTCGCCGCAGCCAGCGATACCGCCAGAATGGCGTTTGCGCCGAAGTTGGATTTGTTCTCAGTACCGTCCAGGTCGATCATGATCTTATCGATGTTCGCCTGATCTTTCGCGTCTTTGCCTTTTACCGCATCCGCAATCGGACCGTTAACTGCTGCAACTGCTTTAGTTACGCCTTTGCCCAGGAAACGAGATTTGTCGCCGTCGCGCAGCTCCAGCGCCTCGCGTGAACCGGTAGAAGCGCCTGACGGTGCCGCTGCCAGACCAACAAAACCACCTTCCAGATGTACTTCCGCTTCTACAGTTGGGTTGCCGCGGGAGTCGATGATTTCGCGACCGATGACTTTAACGATTTTGGCCATTACGATTTTCCTCAGTACAAGTTAGTCAATCCTAAGACAAACAACGCGCGAAAAGTTCGCGCGTTGCTCGTGAAACTTACTTCGCTAAACGCTTCTGGTGATCCTGCGCGGCCTTAACAAAGCCGGCGAACAGCGGATGACCGTCGCGCGGTGTTGACGTGAACTCCGGGTGGAACTGGCAAGCCACAAACCAGGGATGGTTCGGGATCTCGATGATCTCGACCAGCTGGTCGTCGCCAGAACGTCCGGCAATGCGCAGCCCTGCGGCTTCAATCGGCTTCAGCAGCAGATTGTTGACTTCGTAGCGGTGGCGATGGCGCTCGACGATGGTGTCGGAACCGTACAGCTGACGGACTTTGCTGTCCGGCGTCAGCTGACACTGCTGGCTGCCGAGGCGCATGGTGCCGCCCAGGTCGCTGGTTTCCGTACGCTGTTCCACATTGCCGTTTTCATCGCGCCATTCGGTGATCAATGCCACCACCGGGTATTTACAGTCTGGCACAAATTCAGTGGAGTTGGCGCCTTCCATCCCGGCAACGTTGCGCGCGAACTCCATCAGCGCAACCTGCATGCCGAGGCAGATGCCCAGATAAGGCACGTTGTTTTCACGCGCGTACTGCGCGGTCATCAGCTTGCCTTCCACGCCGCGGTAGCCGAAGCCGCCGGGGATCAGAATCGCATCCAGATCTTTCAGAATTTCGACGCCGCGCGTCTCGACATCCTGCGAATCGATCAGCTTGATATTGACCGTTACGCGATTTTTCAGGCCACCGTGCTTCAGCGCTTCAATCACCGATTTGTACGCATCCGGCAGTTCGACATATTTGCCGACCATGCCAATGGTCACTTCGCCGCCCGGGTTAGCCTCTTCGTAGATCACCTGTTCCCATTCGGACAGGTTGGCTTCCGGCGCGTTCAGGTTGAAGCGCTTGCAGATATAGTCATCCAGACCCTGCGACTTCAGCAGGCCCGGGATTTTGTAGATGGAGTCGACATCTTTCAGCGAGATAACCGCTTTTTCCGGCACGTTACAGAACAGCGCGATCTTGGCGCGTTCGTTGGCAGGCACGGCGCGATCGGAACGGCAGATCAGCACGTCCGGCTGGATGCCGATAGAGAGCAGCTCTTTAACCGAGTGCTGGGTCGGCTTGGTTTTCACCTCGCCCGCCGCCGCCATATAGGGCACCAGCGTCAGGTGCATATACATGGTGTGCTCGCGGCCGACGTCAACCGCCATCTGGCGAATCGCCTCCAGGAACGGCAGCGACTCGATATCGCCGACGGTACCGCCGATCTCCACCAGAACGACGTCGTGACCTTCGCCACCGGCGATAATGCGTTCTTTAATGGCGTTGGTGATGTGCGGGATAACCTGAATGGTCGCGCCGAGATAGTCGCCGCGGCGCTCTTTGCGCAGCACTTCAGAGTAGATACGACCCGTAGTGAAGTTGTTGCGGCGCGTCATTTTGGTGCGAATGAAGCGCTCGTAGTGACCCAAATCCAAATCGGTTTCGGCCCCGTCGTCGGTGACGAACACTTCACCGTGCTGGGTAGGGCTCATGGTGCCCGGATCGACGTTGATATAGGGATCCAGCTTCATGATGGTCACGTTGAGACCACGTGCTTCGAGAATGGCTGCGAGGGAGGCTGCGGCAATGCCTTTACCCAGAGAGGAAACGACCCCGCCGGTCACAAAAATATAATTCGTTGTCATGCTGAACCTGAGAGTTTAGGTTTAAAGACGGTGGAATAACCAGGACGGGAAAACAGTATACCTGAAACCCCTGTTAGCCACAATTGATGAATCACCGCCATCCTCCAACGCATTGCAGCGGGTAACATAGCGGATAGCGGCCAGGGAAATGTTGATGCAGGTCACAACTTTTTTCTCAGGCTGAATCGAGTAAGCGTGACCGGCTAAATTGTATGCGGCGCTGGAATAATCAGCGTTTTTCGCCTTCTTTCACCTGCTGCCAGGCCGCCTCCATCTGTTCCAGCGTCGCCTCGGGCATGGCGAGCCCCTGCGCGGCGATAATCGCTTCTACCGCGCGGAAACGACGCTCGAACTTGTCGTTCGCCTTTTGCAGCGCGGTTTCCGCTTTGCTGCCCAGATGGCGCGACAGGTTGACCGTGGCGAACAGCAGATCGCCGATCTCCTCTTCCAGCTTGTGCGGATCGATGGTCGCCTGCTGCGCCTCGTGCATCACTTCGTCGATCTCTTCATGCACTTTATCCAGCACCGGGCCGATCGAGGTCCAGTCGAAGCCGACGTTATGGCAGCGCTTCTGGATTTTGTGCGCGCGCATCAGCGCCGGCAGCGCTTTGGGAATGTCGTCGAGCGCCGAGTGCTGCGCCTTTTCCGCCCGCTCCGCGCCTTTAATCGCCTCCCAGTTTTTCAGCACCTCCGCGCTGTCCGCCACGCTGGCGTCGCCGAAGATGTGAGGATGGCGGCGCTCCAGCTTGTCGCTGATGGCGTCGCAGATATCCTCGAAGGTAAAGCGATCCTGCTCGCTGGCCATCTGCGCGTAGAACACCACCTGAAACAGCAGATCGCCCAGCTCGCCGCGCAGATCGTCGAAGTCTTCGCGCTGGATAGCGTCCAGCACTTCATAGGTCTCTTCCAGCGTATAGGGCGCGATCGAGGCGAAAGTTTGCTCGCGATCCCACGGACAGCCGCGTTGCGGATCGCGCAGGGTTTGCATAATGCCCAGCAGGCGATCGAGTGAGCTCATAGTCAGTCCTTTTCAAACACGGGGTCATAAGCGCGGGGATGGGCGCGCGCCCATCCCGCAATATCAGTGAAGACGTCGGGCGTCGATGATATCAGGCACCTGGTTCAGCCGCGACAGCACGCGGCCCAGCACCTGCTGATTGTAGATTTCAATATCCATATCGATGGTCGCCAGCTGTTTTTTGGTGTCGCTGCGGCTGGAGACGCCCAGCACGTTGACCTTCTCGTTGGCGAGAATGGTGGTGATGTCGCGCAGCAGCCCGCTGCGATCGTTGGCGGTAACGCGCACCACCAGCGAGTAGCCGCTGGAGTAGCTTTCGCCCCACACCGCGTCGACGATGCGTTCCGGCGCGTGAGCGGTCAGCTCGGCCAGCTGGTCGCAGTCGGCGCGGTGGATAGAGATGCCGCGGCCCTGAGTGATAAACCCGACAATATCGTCGCCCGGAATCGGCTGACAGCAGCGCGCGATATGGTGCATCAGGTTGCCGACCCCTTCCACCACCACGCGGCCGCTCTCTTTGCGCGACGGCGGCGAGTAGCTTTTCTGCGTCAGCTGGCGCAGCGCCTCGCGATCCTCTTCCTCCGCGCTCGGCTTGTTGAGCTTCGCCTGCAGGAAGTTGACCATCTGATTAAGGCGAATATCGCCGCCGCCGATCGCCGCCAGCAGCTCATCGAGCGAGGTGACGTTATAGCGCGGCAGCAGCAGCTTTTCCGCTTCGCGCAGGCTGATATCGAGCTGGTTCAGCTCGTTGTCGAGGATCTGACGGCCCGCAGCGATGTTTTTGTCGCGGTCCTGCTTGCGGAACCAGTTATGGATCTTGGCGCGTCCGCGGCTGGTGGTGATATAGCCGAGGTTGGGGTTCAGCCAGTCGCGGCTCGGGTTCGGCTGTTTCTGGGTGATCACTTCAACCTGATCGCCCATCTGCAGCTGATAGGTGAAGGGCACGATGCGGCCGCCGATCTTGGCGCCGATGCAGCGGTGGCCGATATCGCTGTGAATGTGATAGGCAAAGTCGAGCGGCGTCGATCCGGCCGGCAGATCCACCACGTCGCCTTTTGGAGTAAAGACGTAAACGCGATCGTCGAACACCTGACTGCGCACCTCTTCCAGCATCTCTCCGGAGTCGGCCATCTCTTCCTGCCAGGCGATCAGCTTACGCAGCCAGGCGATGCGCCCTTCGTGTCCGGAGGCGCCGCGCGCGCTGCCGGTGCTCGGCCCCTCTTTATATTTCCAGTGCGCGGCGACGCCCAGCTCGGCGTCTTCGTGCATCTGCCGGGTGCGGATCTGAATTTCCACGGTTTTGCCTTTCGGCCCGAGCACCACGGTATGAATCGACTGATAGCCGTTCGGTTTGGGGTTGGCGACATAGTCGTCGAACTCCGCCGGCAGATGACGATAGAGGGTATGCACGATGCCGAGCGCGCCGTAGCAGTCCTGCAGACGCTCGGCGACGATGCGCACCGCGCGCACGTCGAACAGCTCGTCGAACGCCAGCGACTTCTTCTGCATCTTGCGCCAGATGCTGTAGATATGTTTCGGACGACCGTAAACCTCGGCGCGCACGCCCTCTTTCACCATCTCTTTGCGCAGGGAATCGACGAAGTTCTCGATATACTGCTCGCGGTCGATACGGCGCTCGTGCAGCAGTTTGGCGATGCGTTTGTATTCATCAGGATGCAGGTAGCGGAAGCAGTAATCCTCCAGCTCCCATTTCAGCTGGCCGATGCCGAGCCGGTTGGCGAGCGGCGCATAGATATTGGTGCTCTCTTTGGCTGCCAGCACGCGCTCATCTTCCGGCGCGTCTTTCATCTCGCGCAGGTTCATGATGCGCTCCGCCAGCTTGATCACAACGCAGCGGAAATCTTCCACCATCGCCAGCAGCATGCGGCGCACGTTGTCCACCTGCTCGGACGCCATGGAGTCGTTGTGGATCGCTTTCAGCTGGCGAATGGCGTCCATATCGCGCACGCCGTGCACCAGCGTGACGATGCCGTTGCCGAAGGTTTCGCCCAGCTCCTCTTCACTTACCACTTCCGCATTCGCCAGCGGGAAGATCAGCGCGGCGCAAGAGCTTTCGATATCCATGCTGAGCATCGACAGGATTTCAACCATCTCGATGCCGCGCCACAGCAGCAGCGACTGATCGGGGTGCCCCTGCGTCTGGGCTTCGCAATAGCGCCAGGTCTCGGCGATACGTTCACATGATTGCGGGTTGGCAATGCCAAGACTGGCGATCCACTGATCGAGAGCGAACTCTCCTGCCGTATTTAAATGCGCACTTCTGACCGCAACCATATCCTCTCCTGCCACAGCAGCATCAATTGCCGCTTATGTTTTGCTGAACAGCACCATGGATTCGAGATGACGGGTATGAGGGAACATATCCAGCATCGCGACCCTTTCCAGATGGTAGCCCGCCGACAGCAATGTCTGGCTGTCGCGAGCAAGCGTTGTGGGATTACACGAAACATAGACCACGCGCTCTGGCGCAAGTTTAACCACATGCGCCATCACGCCCGCGGCCCCGGCGCGCGCCGGATCGAGCAATACCTTGTTAAATCCCTGCGCCGCCCACGGCTGGCGCGCGACATCTTCCTCCAGGTTGTGCTGGAAAAAGCGGACATTTTTAAGATTATTCAGTTGCGCATTATACGCTGCCTGCCGCACTAATGCTGCAACGCCCTCCACACCCACAGCATTTTGTACGAATTTTCCTACAGGGATCGTAAAGTTTCCCATGCCGCAAAAGAGATCGAGCACGCGGTCTTCCGGCCGCAGATCGAGCCAGGCGATCGCCTGCGCCACCATCTGCTGGTTGACCGCGTCGTTGACCTGAATAAAGTCTTGCGGACTAAAGGTCAACCGCACCTCGCCCGAATGGTAAAAAGGTTCCTCGCCGCGCACCTGCTCCAGCCGCTCGCCGTCGTCGAGAAACAGCATCAGCCTCTGCTCATGCGAAAAACGTTCCAGTTTTTCGCGGTCGTCGGCGTGCAGCGCGTCGAGATGGCGCAATACCATCAGCGGCCCGTTGTCCGCCAGCACCAGCTCGAGGTGCCCCAGCCGGCTGGCCGCCTTCAGCGCGCTGAGGCAGTCGCGCAACGGCAGCAGCAGCGCTTCAAGTTCGGGCGCCAGAATGGGGCAGACGCGAATGGCCACCAGATCGTTGCTCGCCTCCTGGCGAAACCCCATCTGCAGCTCGCGCGTTTTCGGCTGCCACTGCAGGCCGAGGCGCGCGCGACGACGATAGCCCCAGGCGGGTCCGGCGAGGATCTCGTCCACCGCGACGGCGCGCTGCGCCGCCTGGCCCAGCATGCGCGACAGCGCCGCCGCTTTGCTGCGCTGCTGCAGCGGCTCGGCGGCGTGCTGCTGCTGACAGCCGCCGCAGCGGGTAAAGTGCGGGCAGCGCGGCGTCACGCGCTCCGGGCTGAGGCTGAGGCTGAGCAGCCGCGTCGCTTTGCCGCGCGCATACTGACGTTTCTCCTCCACCAGCGTCACTTCCGCCTGCTCGCCGGGCAGCGCGCCGCTGATAAACAGGGTCTTGCCCTGATGCCGCGCCACGCCCTGGCCAAAGGGATCGAGCTCGTCCACGGTGACGGTGATGCGTTGCTTAGTCGTCACGCGCTGTTTTGCGGAGTAAAATTGCGCCATAGTGTTCTACATTCTCAATAAAATTCAGCGTGCGCGCGTTGTCGCGCACAGGGATAACAGGCTAAGCCAGCGACTATTATGACGAAATACAGCCTGCGGGCACGAATGATGATTTTAATCCTGGCGCCGACGTTAATGATCGGGCTGCTGCTCAGCTCGTTTTTCGTGGTGCATCGCTACAACGAACTGCAGCGGCAGGTAGTGGACGCGGGCGCCAGCATCATCGAGCCGCTGGCGATCTCCAGCGAATACAGCATGAGCTGGCACGACCGCGACGCGCTGCGCGCGCTGGTCAGCCTGCTGCACCGCCGTCACTCCGATATTGTCCGCGCCATTTCCGTGTTCGACAACAATAACCATCTTTACGTCACGTCAAATAACAACCAGAACCTGAGCCTGATGCAGAAAGAGGATATTCACGCGCTGCCGGACGACGTCTCGATGGAGCGCCACGGCACGCTGCTGATCCTGCGCACGCCGATAACCTCTGAGCACTATGCGGTAGACGAACAGCCGAGCGAAGAGGCGAAACCGGCGGGCAATCCGCTCGGCTATGTGGCGATCGAGCTCGATCTCCAGTCGGTGCGTTTGCAGCAGTATAAAGAGGTGTTTGTCGCCACCCTGATGCTGCTGTTTTGTCTCTGCATCGCCATGCTGTTCGCCTATCGCCTGATGCGCGACGTTACCGGCCCAATTCGCAATATGGTTACCACCGTCGACCGCATTCGCCGCGGCCAGCTCGACAGCCGCGTCGAGGGTTATATGCTGGGTGAGCTCAGCATTCTGAAAAACGGCATTAACGCCATGGCGATGTCGCTCACCGCCTACCATGAAGAGATGCAGCACAATATCGATCAGGCGACCTGGGATCTGCGGGAAACGCTGGAGCAGCTGGAGATTCAGAACGTCGAGCTGGACCTGGCGAAAAAGCGCGCCCAGGAAGCGGCGCGTATCAAGTCTGAGTTTCTCGCCAATATGTCTCACGAGCTGCGCACCCCGCTCAACGGCGTGATCGGCTTTACCCGTCAGATGCTGAAAACCGCGCTCGGCACCACCCAGCGCGACTATATGCACACCATTGAGCGCTCGGCGAATAATTTACTCAGCATCATCAATGACGTACTCGATTTCTCCAAGCTGGAGGCGGGCAAGCTGGTGCTGGAGTCGATCCCTTTCCCGCTGCGCGCCACCCTGGATGAAACTATTGTGCTGCTGGCGCCGTCGGCGCACGAAAAAGGGCTGGAGCTGACGGTGCTGTGCGACAGCAGCGTGCCGGATAACGTTATCGGCGATCCGCTGCGCCTGCAGCAGATTCTGATCAATCTGCTGGGCAACGCCATTAAGTTTACCGAGCGCGGCACTATTAATCTGCGCGTCGAACAGCGCGCCGTCAGCGCCACGCGCGTCGAGCTGGAGATTCAGGTGCACGACTCCGGCATCGGCATTTCCGAGCAGCAGCAAACTCAGCTGTTTCAGGCGTTTCGCCAGGCGGACGCCAGTATTTCCCGTCGCCACGGCGGCACCGGGCTGGGGCTGGTGATCACCCAGAAGCTGGTCAGCGAAATGGGCGGCGAGATCGCCTTCCACAGCCGCGTCAACGAAGGCTCGACCTTCTGGGTGCGGATACAGCTCGATCTCAATCCCAACGCGCCGACGCTGCCGCGCGCGCTCGACGCCCTGTCGCGCTCGCGCATGGCCTATGTCGAAGCGCATGCCGCCTCAGCCGACGCGGCGCTGAAAATGCTGCGCGTTACGCCGCTGCAGGTCGAGCACAGCGAAACGCTGTCGGGCCTGCGCGAGCCGCACTATCCGCTGCTGCTGGTCGGGCTACCGATCGACATCACGCAGCAAGAGCTGCTGGACGACGCCTTTATCGACGCCCTGCTCAACCGCGCCGACTGCGTGCTGCTGGCGCTGCCGAGCGCCATGATGCTGCTGGCGGATCGGCTTAAGGTGCGCGGCATTCACGGCTGTATCACCAAACCGGTCTCCACCACGCGTCTGCTGCCGCTGTTGGCCGATCTGCATACCCGCCAGCGCAGCGAACTGCCCAACGGCGCGCGTCTGCCGCTGCGGGTCATGGCGGTGGACGATAACCCCGCCAACCTCAAGCTGATCGGCGCGCTGCTGGAGGAGCAGGTGCAGCATATTCTGTTATGCAACAACGCCGAGCAGGCGATCGCCGCGGCGCGCGCGCAGCCGCTGGATATTATCCTGATGGATATCCAGATGCCGGAGATCGACGGCATTCGCGCCAGCGAAATTATTCGCAGCCTGCCGCTGCACGCCAGTACGCCGATTGTGGCGGTCACCGCGCACGCCATCGACGGCGAGCGCGAACATCTGATCAAAGCCGGGATGAACGACTATCTGGCGAAGCCGATCGACGAAACCCGGCTCAGCCAGCTGCTGGCGCGCTACAGTCCGGCGCTGCCTGCGGTGCTGCCGCCGGTGCCTGCCGTTTCGCCGTCGCTCGACTGGGAGCTGGCGCTGCGTCAGGCGGCGAACAAGCCCGATCTGGCGCGCGATATGCTGACAATGCTGCTCGACTTTCTGCCTGAGGTGCATGAAAAACTCGACGCCTTTATGGCGGCGAAAGATGTGCAGGGACTGCGCGAGATCATTCATAAGCTGCACGGCAGCGCCAGCTACAGCGGCGTGCCGCGCATGAAGCAGCTCTGCCGTCAGCTGGAGAAGAACCTGCCCCAGATCGGCGATATCGACGACCTGGAGCCAGAGCTGCTGGAGCTGCAGGACGAGATGGAAAACGTAGCGCGTGAAGCGCGGAGGTTGCTGGGTGAAAGCTAAAGAGAACAAAAAAGAGCGCGGCGGCAGGCAACGCAGAGAGCCTTCTGTCGCCGCATCGCCACAGCAGCGGCGACAGGCTAACGCGGCGGCGCTGGCCGAACTCAACCGAATAACGGAAGCGCACGGTTTACTCTCGGACCAGCACCTGCAGTTTTAACGCGCGGCGGCTTTCGGCCGCCACAGCCACAGCGCCGCTATCGCCAGCGCAAACAGCGCGCCGAAGCCGACGCCGGTCGCGACCGCAGGCGCGCCCGCCTTCACCGCCAGCGTATAGAGCCCCAGCATCACCAGCATGGCGATATTCTCGCCGAAGTTCTGCACCGCGATCGCATTGCCCGCGCCGACGCTCGCCTTGCCGCGCGCCTGCAGCACCGCGTTGAGCGGCACCACGAAAAAGCCGCCCAGCGCGCCGATCACCATCAGCAGCAGGTACGCGTTCAGCAGCGAATGCTGCAGCGAGAAAATCACCACCATCACGCCGATCAGCACGCCGGCGGGCATGCAGCGGCGCACCGTCTCCAGCGTTACCAGCTTCGCCGCGGCGCCGGCCCCGACCACGATACCGATCGCCACCATGGCGTTGAGCGTCGTCGGCGTAGCATTGTCGCTGATGCCGAGCGCCACCGGCACCCATAGCACCAGCAGGAAGCGCAGCGTCACGCCCGCGCCCCAGAACAGGCTGGTGCCGAGAATGGAAAAGCGCGTCTCCGCGTTATGCCACAGCGTTGAGCAGGCCTGGAAAAAACGGCGCAGCATCGCGCCGAGGTGCCAGCTCTGTCCCGGACGCGCCGCGGCAAGCGCAGGGATAAACAGGTTCGCCGCCACCGCCACCGCGTAGGTGGCCGCGCAGAGCGCCAGCGCCGCCGGCAGGCTCCAGTCGGCGAGCGCGCCGCCCGATACCGATCCAAGCAGGATCGCGGCGATGGTAGAGCTCTCCATCATGCCGTTGGCCTTCACCAGCTTCTCGCCGGAGGTCAGCTCGGTAAGAATGCCGTACTTGGCGGGCGAATAAGCGGCCGCGCCGATGCCCACCAGCGTATAGCCCACGAAAGGATTGAAGCCGAAGCAGATCAGCAGCGCCCCCAGCAGCTTCAGGCTGTTGGCGAACATCATGACCCGGCCTTTGGCGAAGCTGTCCGCCATCTGACCGACAAAGGGCGCCAGCAGAATATAGGCGGCGACGAACAGCATCTGCATCACCGGCTGGCTCCAGTCGGGATAGAGCTGACTTTTCAGCAGCGCCAGCGTGGCGAAAAGCAGCGCATTATCGCCGAAGGCGGAGAAGAACTGCGCGCCCATCACCGCCAGCATACCGCGCGACCTCAGCGACATCGCCTGCGTGTTTAGCCTGCTCATGCCTGCTCCTCTTCCGCCAGTTTTTTCAGGCTGACATAGTCCGGTTTGCCGCTGCCCAGCATCGGCAGCGGTTTCATCACGCGGATATCGCGCGGCACGGCAAGCTCCGGCGCGCCCAGCTCGCGCGCCGCCTTTTGCAGCCCGTCGCGCTTCAGCTCAGCGTCGGTGGTAAAGAGCACCAGCGCTTCGCCGCGGTTGCCGTCGGCGCGCAGCGACGCCGCGTGCTGTTTCTCCGGCGACGCCTTCAGAGCGATCTGCTCGACGCTCTCCAGCGAGACCATCTCACCGGCGATCTTGGCGAAGCGTTTGGCACGCCCCTGAATCTGACAGAAACCGCCTTCGTCAAAGGAGACGATGTCGCCGGTATCGTACCAGCCCGCCTCCATCTGCCCTTCGCCGTTGTCGGCAGCGGGCGCTTCCAGCACGCCGGGGTTCTCGACGCGCAGATAGCCGTTCATGATATTCGGCCCGCGCAGCTGCAGCCGTCCGCCCTGCTCGATGCCCTCTACCGACATCAGCCGCGAATCCATGCCCGGCAGGATGCGGCCGACGGTGTGCGCTTTCGCTGCCATCGGCACGTTGATCGCCACCACCGGCGCGCATTCGGTTACGCCGTAGCCTTCCAGAATACGAATGCCGTACTTCTCCATATAGATTTGGCGCGTCGCTTCCTGCAGCTTCTCCGCGCCCGCCACCACGTAGCGCAGGCGGGCGAAATCGTAAGGCGCCGCAAAGCGCGCGTAGTTGCCGAGGAAAGTCGAAGTGCCGAACAGTACGGTGCAGTTGCGGTCGTAGACCAGCTCCGGCACGATGCGATAGTGCAGCGGACTGGGGTAGAGAAACACCTGCGCGCCGGTCATCAGCGGCGTGAACAGGCCCACCGTCAGACCGAAGGCGTGGAACAGCGGCAGCGCCGACATAAATTTATCGCGCGGGGTGAAATCCGCCACGGTGCGGATCTGCTCCACGTTCGCCAGCAGGCTTTTATGCGAATGCACTACCCCTTTGGGGTTGCCTTCCGAGCCGGAGGTGAAGAGCACCATCGCCGCCTCTTCCGGCTGGCGCGCCACCTGCGCGCGGCGCGGCAGCAGCAGATGCGCGAGGATCCAGAGCTTGTCCTGCGTCGTCACGGTGTCGCGCAGATCCTCCAGATAGATCCATTCAACCTCGGTCAGCCCCTGCGGCAGATGCCAGAGGTTGCCCTTCTCCAGAAACTGACGCGAGGTAAAGACGGTTTTCACCTGCGACGCGGTGAGCGCCGCGCGCATGCCGTTGACCCCGGCGGTGTAGTTGAGCATCGCCGGTACGCGCCCGCGCATCGACGCGCCGAGGATCGCCGCCGCGGTCACCGTCGCGTTGGGCAGCAGCAGGCCGACGATTTCGCCTGGCTGGCTATAGCGCTCAAGAATGCGGCCGACGCCGAGCGCCTTTTTCAGCAGCCCGGTATAGCTGTCAGGCTGCATGTTGACGTCTTCGATGCAGGGCTTGAAGGCGCCGTAGCGGGTGCGGGCGTTGAGGAAGGCGTCATAGAGCGTTTCGCGCGGGCGCACCGCCATGCGCGCTTCCATCATAATATGATGCAGATGCTCGCCAGCGAGCTGGCGCCGGTCGCGCGCGCGCTTTGCCTCCGGCATCGGAATGCGCGTGGCGGGCAGGATAGTCAGGGTGATACGGGGAAAAAGGCGGCGTTTAAAGACGCCCGCCAGGCGGCCGAAAGGGGTGTACTCCGCGCCTTCGATGCGCATCGGCACCACGTTGGCCTGCGATTTGGCGGCGACGAACCCCGCGCCGCTATAGATTTTCATCAGCGAGCCGGTCACGGTAATGCGCCCTTCCGGGAAGATCACCACCGGACGGCCGCTGTCGATCAGCCGCACCAGCTGCTTGATCGACATCGGCCGGGTTGGATCGAGCGGAACGAAATCGATCAGCGGCTTCACCAGCCGCATATACCACCGTTCGCTGACGGCGGAGTAAACCGCGAAAACCGGTCTGATCGGCAGGAACAGCGCCAGCAGCACGCCATCGAGAAAAGACATATGATTCGGCGCGATCAGCACTTTTCCCTGATGCAGCGCGGCGGCGTCGCCGCGCAGTTCCACCCGCCACAGCAGGCGGCAGACCAGACGTAAAAATGTAAACAACATGCCAGCTCCATAGCATCGCTAAAAAGGTTCCTAACGATGCAGGATCTGACGTCGTTCGACAAGCGTAAAGGCGCGATTTAGGGCGCGCTCTGCCAGCCGCCGCCGAGCGCGGCGATCAGCGCCACGCTGGCGACCCACTGCGTGCTTTGCAGCGTCAGCAGGCTCTGCTGCGCGCTCAGGCTGCTGGTTTCGGTAGTGGCGACGTCGAGATAGTCGATCATACCCGCCTCATACTGGTTGCGCGTGACGCGCGCCGACTCGCGCGCGGCGTCGGTGGCGCGCTGCTGCGCCGCCAGCTCGCTGGTCAGGGTGTTCAGCTCCACCAGATCGTCCTCGACCTCCTGCATCGCCGTCAGCACCGCCAGGCGATAGCTGGCGACGCTGCCGTCCCAGGCGGCGCGCGCCTGATCCACCTTCGCCGAGGTAGCGCCGAAGTCGAGCAGCGTGCCGCTCAGATCGGGGCCGAGCGACCAGACGCGATAGGGCAACGAGAAGAGATTATGCAGCGCCGAGGCGCTGGTGCCGCCGCTGGCGCTCAGCGTCAGATCGGGATAGTAGCCGGCAATTGCTACGCCGACCGCGGCGTTGGCGGCCGCGACGTTGCGTTCGGCGTAAGCGATATCGGGACGGCGCTGCAGCAGCTGCGACGGCAGCGCCTGCGGCAACGGCGGCAGCGTCGCGGTCAGCTGCGCCGCCGGCAGGCTGAAGTCGGCCGGCGCTTTGCCGATCAGCAGCGCGATAGCGTGCTCCATCTGGGCCCGCTGCCACTGCTGGTCAAGCGCCGAGGCGCGCGCGCTCTCCAGCTGCATCTGCGCCTGCGCCAGGGTGGCGCGCGATTCACTGCCCGCCTGGTATTTATTCTCAATGACTTTCAGGTAGCGATCGTAGGCCGCCACGCTTTGCTGATAGCGCGCGATCTTCTCATCCATAATACGCAGCTGGAAATAGTCCTGTGCCAGCTCCGACTGGGCGCTGAGCGTCACGTTCGCCAGCTCGGCGGCGCTCGCCTGGGCGCTGGCGGCATTCTCTTCGCGGGTGCGGCGCAGCTTGCCCCACAGATCCACCTCCCAGCTGGCGCTTAGCTGCGCCGAGTTGCTGTTGGTGACGCTGCGCGCGCCGCTGTTAGTGGAACGGGTGCCGCTGCGCGTTCCACTGGCGTCATAGCCGAGCGTGGGAAAGAGCGCGGCGCGCGACTGAGCGGCCAGCGCCTGCGCTTCGCGGTACTGCGCGGCGTAGCTGGCGACGTTCTGGTTAGAGATGCTGACCTGCCGCAGCAGGCCGCTCAGGGTGTCGTCGTGATAGACCGTCCACCATTCGCCTTTGCTTTGATCGTCCTGCGGCGTGGCGCGCTGCCAGCCTTTGGCCTCTTTATAGTGCAGCGGCACGCTGGCGCTGGGGCGTTGATAGTCGGGGCCGACGGCGCAGCCGCCGAGCAGCAGCAGTAAAACGAGAGAAAGCTTTTTCATCAATCAGGATTCCGCATGGCGCAAACGGCGCCACTGACGTTGGGTGGCGCGACTCAGACGGTCGAGCCAGAGATAGACCACCGGCGTGGTAAACAGGGTCAGCAGCTGGCTCAGCGCCAGACCGCCGGCAATCGCCATGCCGAGCGGGCTGCGCAGATCGGCGTCGCCGCCGCTGCCGAGCGCCAGCGGCAGCGCGCCGAAAAACGCCGCCAGCGTGGTCATCATGATAGGGCGAAAGCGCATCAGGCACGCCTGCACGATCGCCTGCTGCGGCGTCAGGCCGAGACGGCGCTCGGCGTCGAGCGCAAAGTCGATCATCATAATGGCGTTCTTCTTGACGATGCCGATCAGCAGGATGATGCCGATCAGCGCAATCACCGTGAGCTGCGTGTTGGTAAGCAGCAGCAGCAGCAGCGCGCCGACGCCCGCCGACGGCAGCGTCGAGAGAATGGTCAGCGGATGCACGTAGCTCTCGTAGAGCACGCCCAGCACGATATAGACCGCCGCCAGCGCCGCCAGGATCAGCCAGGGCATGGTGGCCGTCAGCTGGCCGAAGGCGGCGGCGGTGCCGGCGAAACCGGCCTGGATGCTGGAGGGCAAACCGAGCTTCGCCATCGCCTGCTTGATCAGCGCCTGCGCCTGCTCCAGTGAGACGCCGTCGTTAAGGTTAAAGGCGACGGTGCTGGTGGCCGACTGCCCCTGATGCGCCACCGACAGCGGCGCGTTGCCGCTGGTCAGGGTGGCGAAGGCGGAGAGCGGCACCCGGACGCCGCTGTCGTTGATGACATAGAGCTGCTGCAATATCGCCGGATCGCGCGTGTAGCTGCTGTTAAGCGACATCACGACGTGATACTGATTCAGGGTGTGATAGAGCGTGGCGACCTGGCGCTGGCTGAAGGCGTTGTTGAGCATGGTGTCGAGCATCTGCACATTGACGCCGAGGCGCGTGGCGCGGTCGCGATCGATATTGATCACCACCTCCTGACCGCCGGTTTGCGAGTCGGAATCGACGCTGTTGAGCTGCGGGATCGCCGCCAGCGCCGCCTGCACTTTCGGCGTCCAGGTGCGCAGCAGATCGAGGTCGTCTGCCTGCAGGCTGTACTGATAGCTGGCGTTGGCGCTGCGGCCGCCGATATGCAGATCCTGCGCCGCCATCAGGAACATCTGCGCGCCGGCGATATGGCTGGTTTTCATGCTCAGCCGGTTGGCCACTTCGGTGGCGGTGACGTCGCGCTGGTCGAGATCCTTCAGCCGCACAAAGAAGTTGGCGCTGTTGCGCGAGCCGAACATGCCGCTGCCCATCGACGACATCACGCTCTCTACCGCCGGATCGGCCTGAATAATTTTGGTGAACATCAGCATTTTCGGCTTCATCGCCTGAAACGAGATGTTCTGATCGGCGCGCAGCGCGCCCATCAACAGGCCGGTGTCCTGATTGGGAAAGAAGCCCTTTTGCACCACGCTGTAGAGAAACAGATTCAGCAGCACGGTAAGCGCCAGGCTGAACATCGTCAGCTTCTGGTGGCGCATCACCCAGTTCAGCCCACGCGCGTAGGCGGCCAGCAGGGCGTTGAGGCGATTTTCGATAAACTGATAGACCGGATGCGGCCTGTTGGTGACGCGCGGCCTGCGCTTCAGCAGCCGTGAGCAGAGCATCGGCGTCAGGCTGAGGGAAACGAACATCGAGATCAGTAGCGACACCGTGAGGGTAATGGCGAATTCGCGGAACAGGCGCCCCACGATGCTGCCCATCAGCAGGATGGGGATAAAGACGGCGATAAGCGACACCGTCATCGACAGCACGGTAAAGCTCACCTCGCGCGCGCCGCGCACCGCCGCGCGCACCGGCCCCAGCCCCTCTTCAATATGGCGCGTAATATTCTCCAGCACCACGATGGCGTCATCCACCACAAAGCCGGTGGAGATAATCAGCGCCATCAGCGACAGGTTGTCGAGGCTGTAGCCGAGCAGATACATCACCGCGCAGGTGCCGATCAGCGACACCGGCAGCGCCAGCGCCGGGATCACCACCGCCTGCAGGTTGCGCAGGAAGACAAATACCACGGCGATGACCAGCAGTACCGCGATCAGCAGCGTCTCTTCGGTGTCGTAGAGCGAGGCGCGCACGCCGGGCGACCGGTCGATCACCACTTTGAGTTGCGTATCGGCGGGCAGATCTTTCTCCAGCGCCGGCAGCTGCGCCTTAATGGCGTCGATAGTGTCGAGCATATTGGCGCCCGCCTGGCGCTTGATGCCGATCATCACCGACGGCGCGGCGTTAAGGAAGCCGGCCTGATACTGATCCTCCACCGAGTCGTAGACGGTGGCGACGTCGTGCAGCCGCACCGCGTTGCCATCCTGATAAGCGACGATCAGATCGCGGTACTGCGCCGCCTTGTCGAGCTGGCCGTTGCTGTCCACCACCCACGACTGGCTGCTGCCCTGTAACATCCCTTTCGGCAAATTGGTGGTGCTGTTGGCGACGGCGCTGCGCACGCTATCCAGCGAGATGCCGTAGTGCGTCAGCTTTTGCGGCTGTAGATCGATACGCACCGCGGGCAGCGCGCTGCCCATCAGCGACACCTCACCCACGCCCTTCACCTGTCCCATCGCCTGCTCGATTTTGCTTTCGGCCAGATCGTACAGCTCGCCGGGCGTGCGCGTTTCGGAGGTGAGCGCCAGCATGACGATAGGAGCGTCGGAGGGATTCGCTTTGCGGTAGGTCGGCAGCGACTCCATGCTGCTCGGCAGCAGGCTGCGCGAGGCATTGATCGCCGCCTGCACGTCGCGCGCCGCGCCGTTGATATCGCGATCGAGCTCAAACTGTAAAATGATGCTGGCGGATCCCTGCGAGCTGCTGGAGGTCATTTCGGTGATGCCGGCGATCTGCCCCAGCGCGCGCTCCAGCGGCGTAGCCACCGTCGCCGCCATGGTTTCCGGGCTGGCGCCGGCGAGGCTGGCGCTCACCATAATGGTGGGAAAATCGACCTGCGGCAGCGGCGCGACCGGCAGCAGCCGGTAGCCGAGGGCGCCGAGCAGCAGGATAGCCAGCGTCAGCAGCAGCGTGGCGACCGGACGGAAGATAAACAGCCGCGTCAGGTTCATGACGCGCCTCGCGACTGCTGCTGGCGGCGTTTCACCCAGGCATTGCCGCGCTGCGCCAGCGCGTCAAACCAGAGATAGATCACCGGCGTGGAGAAGAGCGTCAACACCTGGCTGACGATCAGGCCGCCGACGATCACCAGCCCCAGCGGCTGACGCAGCTCTGCACCCGATCCCGACGCCAGCATCAGCGGCAGCGCGCCGAGCAGCGCCGCCATGGTGGTCATCAGGATCGGTCGGAAGCGCAGCAGGCAGGCCTGATGGATCGCCTCGCGCGGGCTAAGGTGCTGCTTGTTCTCCGCCTCCAGCGCAAAGTCGATCATCATAATGGCGTTCTTTTTCACGATGCCGATCAGCAGGATCACGCCGATTAGCGCAATCAGGCTGAACTCGCTGCCCGCCAGCAGCAGCGTCAGCAGCGCGCCGACCGCCGCCGAGGGCAGCGTAGAGAGAATGGTCACCGGGTGAATAAAGCTCTCGTAGAGAATGCCCAGCACCACGTACATGGTGAGCAGCGCGGCGAGGATCAGCCACAGGGTATTGCCGGTGGCGCTCCTGAAAGCGGCGGTTTCCCCCTGATAGCGCAGCGTGATGCTCGACGGCATTCCCAGCTGCTGCTGCACCTTGGCGATCGCCTTCTGCCCCTCTTCCAGCGAGTAGCCGCTATTCAGGTTAAAGGAGATCGTCACCGCCGGGAACTGGTTGAGCCGCATATGCATCAGCGAACCGGCGCGCTGGTGAATGGTGGCGACAGAGGTCAGCTTTACCATGCCGCCGCTGGCGTCGCTGGCTGAAGTTGAGGCTGATGTCGAGGTTGACGTTGACGTTGACGTCGACGAGGTTGAAGTCGAGGTCGACGATGAGGTCGAACTTGTCGTCGCGCTGTCGCTGGTCGCGGGCTGCAGATAGACATCCTCAAACGACGCGGGCGACTGCTGGTAAGCGGGCGCTACCTCCAGCACCACGCGATACTGGTTTGACTGGGTAAAGATGGTCGAGACCAGGCGCTGGCCGAAGGCGTTATAGAGCGCAGTATCAACGTCCGAGGCGGTAATGCCGTAGCGCGCCGCTTTATCGCGGTTCAGCTCGACCCAGGCGACGCGGCCCTGATCCTGCAAATTGCTCACCACGCCGTTAAACTCGGGCCGCTTTTGCAGCGCCGCCACCAGCCGCGGCGACCAGGTCACGAGGTTTTCGCTGTCGGCGTCGTCAAGGGTGAACTGATACTGGCTCGGCGTCACCTGATCGTTGACCGTCAGATCCTGCGCAGGCTGCATATAGAGCTGGATGCCCGCCACCTGGGTCGCCGCCTGCTGCAGCTGCTTGATCACCACGTCAGCCTTGTCGTCGCGCTGGTCGAACGGCTTCAGGTTAATCTGTAGCCGTCCGCTGTTCAGGCTGGTGTTGCTGCCGTCGATGCCGATAGTGGAAGAGACGCTCTCCACCGCCGGGTTGGCCAGCACCACCTTCGCCAGCGCCTGCTGACGCTTCGCCATCTCGCTAAAGGAGACATCCTGCGACGCCAGCGTAATGCCCTGGATCAGTCCGGTATCCTGCGTCGGGAAGAAGCCTTTCGGTACCGCCATATAGAGCAGCGCAGTGAGCGCAAAGGTCGCCAGCGCCGCCAGCAGCGTCAGCTTCTGGTGATTGAGCACGATGGTCAACAGCCGGTCATAGCCGCAGATCAGCCTGTCGAACAGCTCGCCGCCCTTGCGCGCAAAGCGCGACTGCCGCTCCGGCGGGATATGGCGCAGCAGATAAGCGCACAGCATCGGCGTTAAGGTCAGCGACACCAGCATCGACACCAGAATCGACACCGCCAGGGTGATGGCGAATTCGCGGAACAGCCGCCCCACCACGTCGCCCATAAACAGCAGCGGGATCAGCACCGCAATCAGCGAGAAGGTCAGCGAGATAATGGTGAAGCCGATCTGCTGCGATCCTTTCAGCGCCGCCTGCATCGGCGTTTCGCCCTCCTCCAGCCGCCGCGAGATATTCTCCACCACCACGATGGCGTCGTCGATCACGAAGCCGGTGGCGATGGTCAGCGCCATCAGCGACAGGTTATTGAGGCTGAAGCCCGCCAGATACATCACGCCGAAAGTGCCCACCAGCGACAGCGGCACCGCCACGCTGGGGATCAGCGTCGCCGCCACGTTGCGCAGGAACAGAAAGGTCACCATTACCACCAGCGCGATGGAGAGCATCAGCTCGAACTGCACGTCGCTGATCGAGGCGCGGATGGTCTGGGTGCGGTCGGAAAGTATCGTTATCTTCACGCCGTCCGGCAGTGCGGCCTGTAGTGTTGGCAGTGCCGCCTTGATGCTGTCGACCACCTGAATCACGTTGGCACCCGGCTGGCGCTGCACGCTGATAACAATCGCCGGGCTGCGGTTGGCCCAGGCGGACTGATAGCTGTTTTCCGGCCCCTGTTCAATATGGGCAATATCCTTCAGGCGCAGCGCCGCGCCGTTCTGATACGTCAGGATCAGGTTGCCGTACTCGTCGGCGGTGCGCAGCTGATCGTTGGCGTCGATGGTGACCGAGTGATATTTGCCGTCGAAGCCGCCCTTGGAACCGTTGACGTTGCTGTTGCTAATCAACGTGTTGACATCTTCCAGCGTCAGCTTGCGCGCGGCGAGCGCGACCGGGTTCATCTGCACGCGGATCGCCGGCTGATGACCGCCCGCCAGCGTCACCATGCCGACGCCAGAGATCTGCGACAGCTTCAGCGCCACGCGGGTATTGACCAGATCCTGCACCTGCGTCAGCGGCAGGTTATCTGAACTGGCCGCCAGGGTGATCACCGCGCTGTCTGCTGGATTGACCTTTTTATAGGTCGGCGGATTGGGCAGATCGCTCGGCAGCAGGTTGTTGGCGGCGTTAATCGCCGCCTGCACTTCCTGCTCCGCTACGTCGAGCGAGAGATCGAGACCGAACTTCAGCGTAATAATGGAGGAGCCGCTGGAGCTGGTCGAGGTCATCTGGCTCAGCCCCGCCATCTGCCCCAGCTGGCGCTCCAGCGGCGAGGTCACCGACGACGCCATCACGTCGGGGCTGGCGCCGGGATAGAGAGTGGTGACCTGGATAGTGGGATAGTCCACCTGCGGCAGCGCCGAGGTCGACAGGAATTTGTAGGCAAAAATGCCGGCGACCAGCACGCCCACCATCAGCAAAATAGTGGCGACCGGCCGCAGGATAAACAGGCGTGACGGATTCATTTTGCCTCGGCGCTTGCGGTCGGTTGCGTCTCATCCGCCAGCGCCACTTTGCTGCCGTTGGTGAGGCGATCGATACCTTCGGTCACCAGACGGTCGCCGGGCTCGACGCCCTTCAGGATCGCCTGCCTGTCGTCGCCGAACGCCGGACCGGCGGAAACCGCTTTGCGCGTCACGCTGTTGTCTTTATTGATTACAAAGACAAAGCTGCCGTTGCTGCTCAGCTGCAGCGCCTGCGACGGGATCACCGTCGCCCCTGTCAGGGTAGCAATCTGCAAACGCAGATTGACGAACTGGTTGGCGTAGAGCGCCTCGTCCTCGTTGGCGAAGGTCGCCTTCAGCGCCACGGTGCCGGTGCTGGTGTCGATCTGGTTGCTGATGAATTTCACTTCGCCCTGCGCCAGCGCGCGGCTGTTGTCCTGGTCGAAGGCAGTGGCGGGCAGCGCCTGACCGTTGTGCAGCGCCTTGATCAGCGCGGGAATATTGCTATGCGGCACGCTAAAAGTCACGGCGGCGGGCTGCATCTGGGTAATAGTCACCAGCCCGGTGCTGCTGGAGCTTTGCACCATATTGCCCGGATCCACCAGCCGCAGCCCGACGCGACCGCTGACCGGCGCGGTGATGCGCGCATACTCAATGCTCAGCTTCGCGCTGGCGATCTGCGCCTGGTCGGCGGCGACCGCGCCGCGATACTGCCCGACGGTGGCGGTCTGGGTGTCGAGATCCTGACGCGCCAGCGAATCCTGCGCGTAGAGTTTGCGGTAGCGCGCCAGCGTCAGCTCAGCGCTTTTCAACAGCGCCTGGTTTTCGCTCAGCTCCGCCTGATACTGATTCAGCGTCGCCTGAAAGCCGCGCGGATCGATCTGCGCCAGCAGTTGGCCCGCCTCTACCTTCTGCCCTTCCGTGAAGTAAACCTTCTCCAGCTGGCCGTCGACGCGGCTGGTGACGGTGACGCTGGCATTGGGGATCACCGTGCCGAGCGCGTTGAGGTAAACCGGCACGTCGGCGGTGGTCGCTACGCCGCTGTGCACCAGCGTCGCGCCGCCGCCCATCATCGCCATGCCCGGCGGCCCGCCGCGTCCGCCGTGACGATCGCCAGGCGGCATCCCGCCCTGCCTTTTGCCGAGCGGCAGCACGCGCCAGACGACGCCGGCAATAATCACCATCAGGATGAACAGCAGCAGCCATTTAAGCCAGCGGGAACGGGAGGTGCGGGACGCATTAGTCATGGTTAACAGTCTTGCCAGAAGTAGAAAGAAAAAATCCCCTCATTTTCAGGGGATTATTGCGTTTATCAATCATCACGCCGCGTATTATCTGCGAAGCCCCGTCTGTTTTTCCATCGGCAAACCGTAAGGGTTGTGTTAAGAATGGTCAGACTTTCCAGCCGAGGCTCAGCGCGTCATGCAGCGTCATTTTCTGACGTGAGCGAGTAAAACGTAATTGGTTAATAACAGGCAAAAAAAACCCACGCATCCGCGTGGGTTGGTGCAATAAACAGGGTGGATTATCCTTGCGGATGCCGCTGCCTGGAGCAGCGCGTTTTCGCACCTATCAATACCTCTGGGACTGTTATCCTCGCACTCTGCGGCGGGACAAAACAGCGCGAAAACGCAACGGAATTCGGGGAAATGAAACCAGGTATGAATAAGTTCCATACCCGGTTACATACTGATTTTACTAAGATTTATCTGAAGGCTTATTGTAAATAGCGTCCGGCGCGATATTCATATGCTTCAGCACCGGCCCCATAATGTTGCCGAAGATCGGCGCGGCAACCGAGCCGCCGAAGTGATCGCCGGCGGTAGGATGGTTGATCATCACCACCAGCGCCACCTCTGGATGACTGGCAGGCGCCACGCCGGCGGTGTAGTTGATATAGCCGCCGTCATATTTGCCGCTGTCGCCCATCTTCTCCGCGGTACCAGTTTTGGTCGCCAGCCGGTAGCCCGGCACCGCCGCTTTGATGCCGGTGCCGCCAGGCAGCACGTCGCTCTCCAGCATATGCACCACCTCTTTCACCGTTTCCGGATTCGCCACCTGCTTGCCGAGCACCGGCGGCGTCACGCGAGTAATCGACAGCGGACGGTAAACGCCGAACGAGCCCAGCGTGGCATATTCACGTGCAATTTGCAGCGGCGTCACGCGCAGGCCATAGCCGAAGGAGAAAGTGGCGCGCTCGATATCGGCCCAGCGCTGACGGTGCGCCGGGAAGTAGCCGACGCTCTCGCCGGTCAGCCCCAGCCCTGTCGGTTTGCCCAGGCCGAACGCCTGATAGGTATTGACCAGCGCCTCGGCGGGCATCGCCAGCGCGATATGGGAGACGCCGATGTCGCTCGATTTTTGCAAAATGCCGGTCATGGTCAGGCGCGGCCAGTGCCCGACGTCGCGGATCAGGTGGCCGTTTACCCGATAGGGCGTGGTGTCGATCACTGAATCGGGGCGCACCAGATGGCGTTCCAGCCCTTCCATCACTACCAGCGGCTTCACCGTCGAACCCGGCTCGTAGCTGTCGTTGATCGCCGCGTTGCGCATCTGCGCCGGGGTGGCGCCGTCATAGTTGTTAGGGTTAAACGACGGGTAAGAGGCCATGCCGAGAATTTCGCCGGTGTCGATCTTCACCAGCACCGCCGCGCCCGAGTCCGCCTTGTTGAGCAGCACGCCGTCGCGCAGCTTGCTGTAGAGCGTGTACTGATCGAACTTGTCGATGCTGAGCTGCACCGTTGGCGGCTGCGTCGGCGGGGTATAGCTCAGCATGGAGATAATGTGGCCCGCCGCGTCCTGGCGATAAACCTCTTTGCCCGGCACGCCCTGCAAAATCTTGTCGTAGCCTTTTTCCAGCCCGTTCAGGCCAACATTGTCGGCGCCGACGATGCCGATTAGCGGCGCCGCCGCCTCGCTCATCGGGTAGAAGCGGCTATCGTCATAGACTTCGCTGATGCCTTTCAGATGCAGCTCGGCGATATCTTTGGCGATGCCAAGCTCAATCTTGCGCCCCAGATAGAGAAAGCGGCGTTTCGGATTGGCGGTGATCTGCGCGGCGATCTGCTCGGGCCGCATATTCAGCGCCGACGCCAGGTAGGCCCATTTGGCGCTGAGGAAGTCGGGATTCGCCTCCAGCACGCGCATGGGATCGGCGATAACGTCACGCGACGGCACCGAGAGCGCCAGCGCTTCGCCGTTGCGATCCAGCAGGGTGCCGCGGTTGGTCGGCAGCGTAACGGTGCGCAGCGAGCGCTGATCCGCCTCATGCTCCAGCATCGGCTGATTCAGAAACTGCAGATCGGCGATGCGCGCCATCAGTATCACCATGCAGGTCAGCACGCCAAGGCAAATCAGGCGAAAACGAAACGGGTTAAACGGGGCTTTGATCTGGTCTTTTCCCAGTAGTTTTTTTATCCGGGGCATAGCAATCCGCTGCAAAGAAAAGTAAAAAAATATCCACGCGAGCAGTTATAAAGAAAGCGCTACGCCGTTAACAGGAAAACTGTGTATCAGTTCGTAATCGGCGCGCCAGGCAAAAAAAAACCTGCGCATCTGCGCAGGTCGGTGTAATCAAGAAAATCTATTGATGTTCACCCATCAATACCTCTGGGACCCTGACTGTAACAAGGCCGCGAGACGGGCTGCCATCACTCAAACGCAACAGTGTCCGGCAAAATGTAACCAGCCATGTGTTTGTTAAGCGATTTTGCAAACCGCATGTTTTTTGATGTCCACCAGGCAGCTCATGGCGTTGGGACCCTGCGTCAGCGACGAGGTGCCGATATCCAGCGTCAGCACGTTAGGGTTGCCCGCACGGTCAAATGGCTGCCACTCCGCGCCGAAGCCGGGATCGAACCAGGCGCCGGTGGCGACGATGACCACGCCCGGCGTCAGCCCGTCGGTCAGGCGCGCGCCCGCCAGCATCGCGCCGCGCGCGTTACGCACCTCAACGACTTCGCCGTCGGCAATGTCGCGCGCCGCCGCGTCCTGCGGATGCAGATAGAGCGTTTCATGGCCGGCAGTTTTGTTGCCCTGCACCGTCGGCGTGGCGTCAAGCTGGCTGTGCAGCCGATCTGACGGCTGGATAGAGATCATATGCAGCGGGAACTGCTCGCTCAGCGCCGCCCCCAGCCACTCCTGAGGTTCGCGCCACTCCGGATGACCGGCGAAATCGGCCAGGTCATAGTCGGCGATGGTCTGACTAAAGAGTTCGATCTTGCCGCTGGCGGTTTTGATTGGATGACGCACGGGATCGGCGCGGAAATCCTCCATAAAGATGTAGGGCTTGCCGCCTTCCGGGATCTCAACGAAGCCGCGCGACCAGAACTCGGCGAACTCCGGAAAGTCGATGCCCTTGCGCGCATGCGCCGTCGCGCATTGCTGATAAAGGTGTTCGATCCACTGACGTTCGTCGCGCCCTTCGGTGAACTGCTGGCGATAGCCGAGGCGTTCGGCCAGATCGGCGAAAATATCGAAATCGTTGCGCGCCTGATGCTGCGGCTTAATCGCCTGATGCATCGCCAGCACAAAACGGTCGCGCGAGGAGCCGCCGATATCGTTGCGCTCCAGCGTGGTGGTGGCGGGCAGAACGATATCCGCCATCTGCGCCGCCGGCGTCCAGACGATATCCTGCACCACCACGGTGTCCGGCTTCTGCCAGCCTTCGACCAGGCGGTTAAGCTGCTGATGATGGTGGAAAGGATTGCCGCCCGCCCAGTGCACCAGATGAATGTCGGGATAGGTCAGCGTCTCGCCCTGGAACGCGTAAGGCTGGCCGGGATTGAGCAGCATATCGCTGATGCGCGCCACCGGAATCGACAAGCCGGAAGGATTGGGGCCGGTCGCCATCAGCGGCGCCGGGCCATCCTGACGCGGGTTGCCGACGCTGTTCATCGAACCGTGGCCGAACGAGAAGCCCGCGCCCGGCAGGCCGGGCTGGCCGAGCATCGACGAGAGCGCGATCATCATCCAGTAAGGCTGTTCGCCGCGATGGGCGCGCTGCACCGAGTAGGAGCAGGTAATAAAGCTGCGCTTGCCGATCAGCTGTTCGGCCAGGCGCACGATGCGCTCCGGCGGGATGCCGGTGATGCGGCTCGCCCAGCCGGCAGTTTTGGCGACGCCGTCGCTTTCGCCCAGCAGGTAGGCGCGCAGCTGCGGCCAGCCGGTGCAGTGGCTGGCGAGAAACGCCTCGTCCACCGCGTTGCGCTGGGCGATCTCGTAGCCGAGCGCCAGCATCAGCGCCACGTCGGTATTGGGGCGAATCGGGATCCAGTCGGCGTTAACCCATGCCGGGCAGTCGTCGCGCATCGGGCTGATATTAATCACCGGCGTGCCTTTGGCCGCCAGCTGCTCCAGCGCCGGTTTCAGACTGTGCTGGCCCGCGCCGCCCGACGCCACCTGGGCGTTTTTCAGCGCCAGCCCGCCGAAGGCGACGAAGATCTCCGCATGCTCTACCACCTGCGGCCACTCGGTGACGCGACCGGTCAGCGGCATATAGGTGCCGATCACATAGGGCAGGAAGAACTGCGCCGCGCCCCAGCTGTAGTTGCCCTGCTGATCGACGCCGCCGCCGCCCTGAAAATAGAAGCGGCGCACCAGGGTGCGCGCGTGGTTGACGCGGCCCGCCGACGACCAGCCGTAAGAACCGTTGAAAATGCCGGAGGCGCCGTAACGTTCGCGGATGCGGCGGTTTTCATCCGCCACCAGATCCAGCGCCGTCTCCCAGTCGACGGCAACGAAATCTTCACGGCCGCGCAGCGTGCGGTCGCTGTTTTCGCGCGATTTCAGCCAGGAGCGGCGCACCATCGGCTGCCGAATACGTTTATCGGAATAGACCAGCTCGGGAATGGTGTTCAGCATCGGCGACGGATCGGCGTCGGCGAAGAACGGCTCGCAGCCGATCAGACGATCGTTTTCAGTCACGGCGCTGAACGCGCCCCAGTGCGCCAGATGTGGCACTCGCTTTTTCATGGTTTCTTTTACGGCAGGTAAGGGAAAAATGCAGGATAGCACGCGACCCCGCGCCGGGTTAAGCCTGGAGTTTTCCCCCTTTTTGCGACGGCGCAGACATTCTGTCGGCTTGATACAGGCCGCCTTTTCCGTAACACTGCTGCCATGTGTAAACGTTTTCCCTAAAACAGGTCGAGGCATGGCTACGATTAAGGATGTTGCCAGACTGGCGGGTGTTTCCGTCGCGACGGTGTCCCGTGTGATTAATAATTCGCCTAAAGCCAGCGAAAGCTCGCGTCAGGCTGTTAGCCAGGCGATGGAGGAGCTGCAGTATCACCCCAATGCCAACGCGCGCGCCCTGGCGCAGCAGTCGACCGAAACCTTAGGCCTGGTGGTCGGCGACGTATCGGATCCTTTTTTCGGCGCAATGGTTAAGGCGGTTGATGAAATCGCCGGACAGACCGGCAACTTTTTGCTGATTGGTAACGGTTACCATAATGAGCAAAAAGAGCGGCAGGCGATTGAACAGCTGATGCGCCACCGCTGCGCCGCGCTGGTGGTGCATGCGAAGAAAATCCCTGACGCCGAACTGGAGTTACTGATGAAGCAGATGCCGGGCATGGTGCTGCTGAACCGGCTGCTGAAAGGGTTTGAACAGCGCTGTATCGCGCTCGACGATCGCTACGGCGCCTGGCTGGCGACGCGCCATCTTATTCAGCAGGGACATCAGAATATCGCCTTTATCTGCTCGACCCACCCTATTTCCGACTCCGAAGATCGCCTGCAGGGCTACTACGACGCGCTGAAAGAGCACGGCCTGCCCGCTAACGATCGGCTGGTGACCTTTGGCGAACCGGATGAAGTGGGCGGCGAGCAGGCGATGACCGAGCTGCTGGGACGCGGCCGCAGCTTTACCGCGGTGGCATGCTATAACGATTCGATGGCGGCCGGCGCGCTGGCGGTGCTGAGCGATAACGGCGTGCGCGTACCGGAAGAGATGTCGCTGATCGGCTTCGATGACGTGCTGGTATCGCGCTATGTGCGCCCGCGCCTGACCACGGTGCGCTATCCCATCGTCACCATGGCGCAGCAGGCGGCGGAGCTGGCGTTAGCTCTGGCTCATGCGCAGCCGCTGCCGGAGGTGACCAATATGTTCAGCCCGACGCTGGTACGGCGTCATTCGGTGAGCGGGCCAGGTTAAAGCTCGCGCCGGTAGAGCCTGACCTTTTTATCGGGATAGTCCAGCGCCTCGCCCGCCGGCGTCCAGCCGCAGCGTTCGTAATAGCCGCCGAAGGTCGACCAGAGCCACAGGCTGCGGTGGCCGCGCTGCCGCGCATAGTCGATAACATGCTGCTGCAGCGCCGCGCTCAGGCCGGTGCCGCGCGCGCTTTCATCGACGTAGAGCGCGGCGAGCCAGGGAAAGAGATCCTGGCGGCTAATCAGATCGCAGCGCCAGAAGCCCACCGTGCCCACTGCCCTGCCCGCGTCGTCGACCGCGACGAAAGTGACAGGAAACTCCGCTCCATGCAGCGAGCTCTCCACCACGCTGGCCATAAAGTCGCGCCCGTTCTCCGCGTCAAAGGCGCGCCACAGCCAGTCGGTCACCTGCTCGGCAAACTGCGGCGCGTCGCGCAAAGAGAGGATATTCATCGCGTGCGCCTTAGCCCAGCTCAAGCGCCAGCAGTTCCTGAATGGTTTGCGCCCGGCGGATTTCGCGCGGTTCGCCCTGCTCGAACAGCACTTCCGGGATCAGCGGACGGCTGTTGTAGTTAGAGGACATTGAGGCGCCGTAAGCGCCGGTATCGTGAAACACCAGATAGTCGCCCACCTGCGCCGCAGGCAGCGCGCGCGTTTCTACCTTGCCGCCTTCCAGCTGGGTAAAGACGTCGCCCGACTCGCACAGCGGCCCGGCGACCACGGTATCGCGCTGGGTTTGCTGGTCAATAGCGCGACCGTCGCCCGGCAGCAGCGAAATATGGTGATAGCTGCCGTACATCGACGGACGCATCAGATCGCTGAAGCCCGCATCCACCAGCACGAAGTGGCGGCTGCCCATCGCTTTCACCGCGCGCACCTGCGACACCAGCACGCCCGCCTCGGCAACCAGGAAACGGCCCGGCTCGATCTCCAGTTTGACTGCGTGGCCGAGGTGAGCGGCGATACGCTGACGCGCCGCGTCCCACAAACCGAAATAGTGCGCGGTGTCAATCGCCTCTTCGCCGAAGCGATAAGGAACAGAGAGCCCGCCGCCCGCCGAAATCGCCTCAAGATCGTGGCCGAGCGCGATCACCTGCTCCACCATTGCGTCGCACACCTGCTGCAGGTGGCCGTAATCGACGCCGGAGCCGATATGCATATGCAGCCCGATCAGGCGCAGCCCGTAGGTTTTAATCGCCGCCAGCGCCTGCGGCAGTTCGCTGTGCCAGATGCCGTGCTTGCTGTTTTCGCCGCCGGTATTGGTTTTCTGGCTGTGGCCGTGGCCGAAACCAGGGTTGATGCGCAGCCATACCGCGTGGCCCGGTGAAACCTGGCCCAGCTGGTGCAGCATATCCACCGAGCCGGCGTTCACCGGCACCTTGAGTTCGGCAATGCGCGCCAGCGTCGGCCGGTCGAATACGTCGGCGGTAAACACGATATCCTCGCCGCCCGGCTGAAAGCCCGCCGCCAGCGCGCGTTCGATTTCGCCGAGCGACACGGAGTCGACTTTGACGCCCGCCGCGCGCATCAGACGCAAAATATGAATGTTTGAGCAGGCTTTCTGCGCAAAGCGCACCACGTCGAAGGCGCGCAGCTGTTCGATACGCTGCTGAATAATCTGGGCGTCATAGGCCCAGAACGGGCCGCTGTACTGTTGCGCCAGCGGCAGCAGCTGCGCGGCGTTAAGCGCGGTGGTGTGGTCGGTCAAGGCGCGTGGCATAAGCATTCTCCTGTGAGTTGCCCCTATTAGGCCAGATGCGTGCCATGCTGAAAAATATCTGTTTTAATAGCTTCTATGCAAAATGGATATGACAGCATATGGCGAAAATCAACTGGCGGCATATAGAGATTTTTCACGCGGTGATGACCAGCGGCAATCTGACGCAGGCCGCCGCGCTCCTGAATACCTCGCAGCCCACCGTCAGCCGCGAACTGGCGCGGCTGGAAAAGCAGCTCGGCCTGCGGCTCTTCGCGCGCGTGCGCGGTCGGCTGCAGCCCACGGTGCAGGGTCTGCGGCTGTTCGAAGAGGTGCAGCGCTCCTGGTACGGGCTGGATCGCATTATGGAAGCGGCCGACGGGCTGCGTCAGTTCCGTCAGGGCGAACTGTCGATCGCCTGCCTGCCGGTCTTTTCACAGTCGCTGCTGCCGCCGCTGGTGCAGCCTTTTATGCAGCGCTATCCCGACGTCAGCCTGAATATTATTCCGCAGGAGTCGCCGCTGCTGGAGGAGTGGCTGTCGGCGCAGCGCTACGATCTCGGCCTGACCGAAACCCAGCATGCGCCCGCCGGCACGGAGCGGCTGCCGCTGCTCACCTGCGACGAGGTCTGCGTGCTGCCGCAGGATCATCCGCTTTGCGCGCGCGCGGTGCTGACGCCGCAGGATTTCGCCGGAGAGAACTATGTCAGCCTGTCGCGTGCCGACAGCTATCGTCAGCTGCTGGATACGCTGTTTCATGAGCAGGGCGTGGAGCGCAGGCTGGCGCTGGAGACGCACAGCGCGGCGTCGGTGTGCGCCATGGTGCGCGCGGGGGTGGGGATTTCAGTGGTGAATCCGCTGACGGCGCTCGACTATGCCGACAGCGGCGTGGTGATGCGGCGCTTCAGCGTCGCGGTGCCCTTTACCGTGAGCCTGGTGCGGCCGCTGCACCGCCCCGCGTCGGCGCTGGTAGCGGCCTTTATCGACCACCTGCAAGCGCAGGTGGCCGATTTTCCTCAGCGCATCGCCGAACGGCTGGCTTAAGCGCGCACGGCGGCGGCGTTGCCGCCCGATTTACGAAAGGTGATCAGGCAGATAATCAGGCCAATAGCGGCCAGCGCGGCGGCGGCCACCGGCACGGCGGTCAGGCCGTAGCCTCGACCGATCACCGCGCCGCCGACCCATGCGCCCAGCGCGTTGCCGACGTTAAAGGCGGAGATGTTCAGGGTTGAGACCAGATTCGGCGCCTCTTTGCCGTGGCGCACCACGTTGATCTGCAGGCCGGGCACGGTGGCGAATGTCGCCATCGCCCACAGGAACAGCGTCACCTCCGCCAGCCACAGCGCATGGCTGGTCCAGCTAAACAGCAGCGAGAAGATGGCGATCAGCGAGAAGCTTAAAATCAGGCTGAAGGAGACCTTCCAGTCCGCCAGCTTGCCGCCGAGGATATTGCCGACGGTCAGACCGGCGCCGATCAGGAACAGCGTCCAGCTGACGCCGCGCGCGCTGATGCCGGTTACCTGCAGCAGCAGCGGCGCAATATAGCTGAACAGCGCGAACATCGCCGCGGCGAAGAACACCGTCATCAGCAGCGAAAGCCACAGTTTGCCGTTGGCCAGCGCGCTGATTTCGCTCGCCAGATGCACCGGCTTCTCTTCTTTATTGGTGGGCAGGCTGACGATCAGCGCGATAAAGGCGAGTACGCCGATAATGGCGACGCCCCAGAAGGTGGCGCGCCAGCCGAACAGCTGACCAAACCAGGTGCCGAGCGGCACGCCGAGCACGTTCGCCAGCGTCAGGCCGGTGAACATCAGCGCCACCGCAGACGCCTGACGTCCCGGCGCCACCAGGCTCGACGCCACGACCGCGCCGATGCCGAAGAAGGCGCCATGACAGAGCGCGGTGATCACGCGGGCCATCATTAGCAGGTTGTAGGTGTAGGCGAGCGCGCAGAGCACGTTGCCGATAATAAAGATAATCATCAGCAGGATAAGCGTCTTTTTACGCGGCAGCTTTGCGGTTAACAGCGCCATAATCGGCGCGCCGATGGCGACGCCCAGCGCATAGCCGCTTATCAGCCAGCCCGCTGACGGGATCGAGACCTGCAGATCGCCCGCCACGTCGGGCAGCAGGCCCATAATGACGAACTCGGTGGTTCCAATCGCAAACGCACTCAGCGCCAGCGCCAGTAAAGCAACAGGCATAACACACTCTCCCAATCGATATGCAGGTGAACGCCGCAGCGGACGCCGGGCGCGGACGGTTATAAAAATTTGAACTTCGTCACGCTGAGTATTAAATCATAGCCGTCAGCTTGCATACACCCTGCGTGCGGCAAGGATCTTTTGCCGCAGAAGCAATAATGGCGCGCCGTACGCGTGATGGAATCTTAACAATCCCCTTCTCTTTTACGCGCTACGCTTGATGGTAAGCGCCAGGCGCGTGGCGCGAAGGCGCGCTTTGCGTGTGGATTCAATCAGGTAAAGGAATGGCGCGTGCTGCCGATACCCCAGTTGCCCTATCCGGTTATGTGAAGCCATTCTTATGCGGGGAGAGAATATGCAGCGGCTAATCGCCCTGACGGCGCTCTGTCTCAGCGGCTGCTCCGTCGGCCACTACGAGTACAGCAGCGAAGCGCAAAAGCGCGTCGATATGACCTATACCGGCATTCCCACCGCGCTCGGTCTGGGGACGCTGGGCACGACGATTCCGCTGACGGCGGAGTACAGCCTGACCGCCGCGCACGTCGCCAAATTTTCGCTCTATCGCGTTAAGGCCTGGCATCCAGAGTGCGATATCGCCGTGGTGTACCACAAGAATGCCGAAGCGAATTTGCCGCCGCGTTTTCGCAACAGCCGCATCGGCGACAAGGTGAATCTTTACGGCTATAGCTTTATTAGCGCGATGCCGGTCAGCTCCAGCGGCGAGAACCTGATTAATACTTCGCTGGCGAACAGCTGGAATAAGGCGCAGTGCGTGGTGGTGGCGGCCAGTGCGGGCGTGGTGAAAGGCATGTCGGGCGGCGCGGTCTATAACGCGTCGGACGATACCCTGGCGGGCGTGATTGTCGGCTACAGCAGCCGCATTGATGATAACCGGAGTGGGAAGACGCTCTATCGCGACGTCGCGCTCTATGTGCCCTATGCGCGTTTTGAGGCCTGGCTGAACGGCGTGGTGAAGTCCTGACAGTCAGCTAAAAGAAAAGGCCAGAGATTATGGCCTTGCTGGCTGTGAGCCTGGTGCTCACGCGGCTGGCAGGGCCAGATCGCAAAGTCGCTCAAGGCATCCTTGCGCGCTCGGCCCGCGCCATCCATGGCGCGGGACGCTTTGCTCCTCTGGCCCTGCCAGCCGCGTTTTAAGCTTAGGCGCCGTCTGAAAGGATCAGAAGGTTCGCGCGCTTTTACTTCGCGGTCGGACGCAGCGCCGGGAACAGGATCACGTCGCGGATGGTATGGCTGTTGGTGAACAGCATGACCATGCGGTCGATGCCGATGCCCAGACCCGCCGTCGGCGGCAGACCGTGCTCCAGCGCCGTCACGTAATCTTCGTCGTAGAACATCGCTTCGTCGTCGCCTGCGTCTTTGGCGTTGACCTGCTGCTGGAAACGCTCCGCCTGGTCTTCCGCGTCGTTCAGCTCGGAGAAGCCGTTGCCGATTTCGCGGCCGCCGATAAAGAACTCAAAGCGATCGGTGATTTCCGGGTTCTCGTCGTTGCGGCGCGCCAGCGGCGACACCTCCGCCGGGTACTCGGTGATAAAGGTCGGCTGAATCAGATGCGCTTCCGCCGTCTCTTCGAAAATCTCCGTCACTACGCGGCCCAGACCCCAGCTCTTCTCGACCTTGATGCCGATAGACTGCGCAATCGCCACCGCTTTCTCGAAATCATCCAGATCCGCCAGATCGGTTTCCGGGCGGTACTTTTTGATCGCTTCGCGCATGGTCAGCTGCTCAAACGGCTTGCCGAAATCGAACTCCTGGTCGCCGTAAGGCACCTTCATGGTGCCGAGAACCTCCTGCGCCAGCGTGCGGAACAGGCTTTCAGTCAGTTCAATCAGGTCTTTGTAGTCCGCATAGGCCATATAGAGTTCCATCATGGTGAACTCAGGGTTATGGCGCGGCGAGATGCCTTCGTTGCGGAAGTTACGGTTGATTTCGAACACGCGATCGAAGCCGCCGACCACCAGACGCTTCAGATAGAGCTCCGGCGCGATACGCAGATACATATCGATATCGAGCGCGTTGTGATGGGTGATAAAGGGACGCGCAGAGGCGCCGCCCGGGATCACCTGCATCATCGGCGTTTCCACTTCCATAAAGTCGCGGCCGACCATGAACTGGCGGATGCCGGCCATGATCTGCGAGCGAATTTTAAAGGTGTTGCGCGACTCGTCGTTGGCGATAAGGTCCAGATAGCGCTGACGATAGCGGGTTTCCTGATCGGCCAGGCCGTGGAATTTGTCCGGCAGCGGACGCAGCGCTTTAGTCAGCAGGCGCAGTTCGTGACAGTGGATCGACAGCTCGCCGGTTTTGGTTTTGAACAGCTTGCCGCGCGCGCCAAGGATATCGCCGAGATCCCACTTTTTGAACTGCTCGTTATAAATGCCTTCTGCCAGATCGTCACGCGCCACGTAGAGCTGAATGCGGCCGCCCACGTCCTGCAGCGTCACGAACGACGCCTTGCCCATAATGCGGCGGGTCATCATACGACCGGCGACGCTGACCTCAACGCCTAAATCTTCCAGCTCTTCGTTGCTCTTCTCGTCATACTGCGCGTGCAGCGCGTCCGAGGTGGTGTCGCGGCGGAAATCGTTAGGAAACGCCACGCCGTTTTCACGCAGCGCGCTGAGTTTTTCGCGACGCGTTTTCAGTTCGTTATTTAACTCAAGGGCGGCATCAGCGCTCTGCGGTTGTTGTTCAGACATGTCGGTTCCTTATAGCCCTGCTTTTAAACTTGCTTCGATAAAACGGTCGAGATCGCCATCCAGCACCGCCTGGGTGTTGCGGGTTTCAACGCCGGTGCGCAGATCTTTGATGCGGGAGTCGTCCAGCACATAGGAGCGGATCTGGCTGCCCCAGCCGATGTCGGACTTATTATCTTCCAGCGCCTGCTTTTCAGCATTTTTCTTTTGCATCTCAAGCTCGTACAGCTTCGCCTTCATCTGCTTCATCGCCTGATCTTTGTTTTTATGCTGAGAGCGGTCGTTCTGACACTGCGTCACCGTGCCGGTGGGAATATGGGTGATACGCACCGCCGATTCCGTACGGTTAACGTGCTGACCGCCCGCGCCCGACGCGCGGTAGACGTCAATGCGCAGATCCGCCGGGTTGATGTCGATATCGATATCGTCATCCACTTCCGGATAGATAAACGCAGAGCTGAATGAGGTGTGGCGGCGGCCGCCGGAGTCAAACGGACTCTTACGCACCAGGCGATGCACGCCGGTTTCGGTACGCAGCCAGCCAAAAGCGTAGTCGCCTGAGACGCGAATAGTTACGGACTTGATGCCCGCCACTTCGCCTTCTGACTCTTCAATGATTTCGGTTTTAAAGCCTTTGGATTCGGCCCAGCGCAGATACATACGCATCAGCATACTGGCCCAGTCCTGCGCCTCGGTGCCGCCGGAACCCGCCTGCAGATCGATATAGCAGTCGGCGCTGTCATATTCGCCAGAGAACATGCGGCGGAATTCCAGCTCGCCCAGTTTGCTTTCCAGCGTATCGAGCTCAGCGACCGCTTCGTCGAATGTCTCTTCGTCTTCGGCTTCTACGGCCAGTTCAAGCAGACCCTGCACATCTTCCAGGCCCTGCGACATCTGATCCAGGGTTTGCACGATCGCTTCCAGCGACGAGCGCTCTTTGCCCAGCGCCTGAGCGCGTTCAGGCTCGTTCCAGACGTCTGGCTGCTCCAGTTCGGCGTTTACTTCTTCGAGGCGTTCTTTCTTAGCATCGTAGTCAAAGATACCCCCTAAGAACGGCGCTGCGCTCGGTGAGGTCCTGGATGCGGTTTTTAACCGGATTGATTTCAAACATGGCTTCGGGTCTTTTCGCTGAATGTCGGGATGGAAACCCCGCAGTCTAACTGAAATAGCCGTGAGATTGTAGGGTTTCAGTCGCGCGCCGACAGCAGCAGCGGCCGGCGAAATGTGCGGCGCGGCGCGTGCTTTTATGGGATGGACAGGCACAGCGCAGTATTCAAAACCTTTCTTACCCATGCGCATACCGCGCGCGACTTTTTAGCGCTGCACCTGCCCGACTGGCTGCTGCGCATCTGCGATCTCTCGACCCTGCGCCTGACCTCTGGCAGTTTTATCGAAGAAGATCTGCGCGCTTACTACAGCGACATCCTCTACTCGCTGCAAACCACAGGAAAAAAGGGCTATGTCTACGTCATCATCGAACATCAAAGCTCGCCGGACCGCTTGATGGCATTCCGCCTGATGCGTTACGCCGTCGCGGTGATGCAGCGCCATCTGGATGCGGGCCATCGTCATCTGCCGCTGGTGATCCCGCTGCTCTTCTATCACGGCAAACAACGTCCCTGGCCTTTCAGCATGCGCTGGACCGCGCTTTTCAGCGAGCCGGAACTGGCCGCGCGTCTCTATGGCGGCCCCTTTCCGCTGGTCGACGTTACCGTTATCGCCGACAGCGAGATTGCGCGTCATCGCAGTATGGCGGCGCTGACGCTGCTGCAGAAACATATTCGCCAGCGTGATCTCACCGGGTTGTTTGAGCAGCTGATGACGCTTATGCTGCAAGATTCAGTGAGCCGCAAACAGCGGCTGGCGCTGATTAACTATATGATTCAGGCGGGCGAAGCGCCGCAGGCGAAAAGCTTTATTGAGCAGCTGGCGCGGCGCGTGCCGCAGCAAAAGGAGGAACTGATGACGATTGCAGAACAGCTTAAGCAAATGGGACGCGAGCAGGGCCTTAGCGAAGGCCGTCACGAAGGCCTTGCCAAGGGCCGCAATGAAGGCCAGCGCGAAGCGACGCTGGCGATTGCGCGCAATATGCTGGCCAGAGGAATCGACCTGACGCTGGTGCAGGAAGTGACCGGGCTGTCGGCGGCGGATCTGCAGCAGATCCGTCACTAAGAGCGTTAACTCAGCGGCCAGAGGTGATCGATAATCAGCTGCACCGAGCGATTGCCGCGGTATTCGTTGATATCGAGCTTAAAGGCCAGCTCGACCTGACGCACGCTGTTGTCGGGCCACAGGGTGGTATCGACGTTAAAGGCGATGCCGTCGATCAGCGGGCCGCCGCCGAGCGGCTCCAGCATCACTTTCAGATGCCGCTCGCCCACCAGTCGCTGCTGCAGCAGCTTGAACTTGCCGTCGAAAGCGGGCTCGGGAAACGCCTGTCCCCAGGGGCCCGCTTCGCGCAGCAGTTCAGCGGTCTGCAAACTGAACTCGCCCGGCTGCAGCGCGCCGTCTGACCAGATAACGCTCTGGAGCGACTCTTCGCTCAGCCACTCGCCCAGCAGGTCGGCGAAGCGCTGGCGAAACGCCTCAAACTGCGTCTCTTCCAGCGACAGGCCCGCCGCCATGGCGTGCCCGCCGAACTTCAGCATCATGCCGGGATAGAGCGTATCGAGCCGCTCCAGCGCGTCGCGCAGGTGCAGACCGGGAATCGACCGTCCAGAGCCTTTTAGCGTGCCGTCGCCCGCTGGCGCGAACGCGATAACCGGACGATAAAAGCGCTCTTTCAGCCGCGAGGCGAGAATGCCCACCACGCCCTGATGCCATTCGGGATGGTAGAAAGCCAGCCCCAGCGGCAAATCAGTCTGCTTACGCTCCAGCTCCATGCAGAGCGCCAGCGCCTCGCTCTGCATGCCCTGCTCAATCTCTTTGCGCGTCTGATTGAGCGCATCGAGTTCGTTGGCCAGCATCCGCGCCTGGGTAATGTCGTCGGTAAGCAGCAGCGCGACGCCGACCGACATATCGTCGAGCCGCCCCGCCGCATTCAGGCGCGGACCAAGGGCGAAGCCGAGATCGCTCGCCACCAGCTGGCGCGCGTCGCGGTTGGCGATCTCCAGCAGCGCGCGAATGCCGGGACGGCATTTTCCGGCGCGAATGCGGCTCAGCCCCTGCCACACCAGGATGCGGTTATTGACATCGAGCGGCACCACGTCGGCGACGGTGCCGAGCGCCACCAGATCCAGCAGCTCCGCCAGATTCGGCTCCGCGCGCGTGGCGCCGAACCAGCCCAGCTTACGCAGATGCGCGCGCAGCGCCATCATCAGGTAGAAGGCGACGCCGACGCCCGCCAGCGCGCGCGACGGGAATTCGCAGTCGCGCAGGTTAGGGTTCACTATCGCTTCCGCCTCAGGCAGGGTGTCGCCAGGCAGATGGTGATCGGTGACCAGCACCGGAATGCCGTGCTGATGGGCGCAGGCGACGCCGCTATGGGACGAGATGCCGTTATCCACCGTCAGGATCAGCTGCGCGCCGCGCGCGCGCGCCTGCTCCACCACTTCCGGACTCAGGCCGTAGCCGTCGTCGAAGCGGTTAGGCACCAGATACTGAACGTTGTGGCCGCCCATGCTGCGCAGCGCCAGCACCGTTAGCGCGGTGCTGGTGGCGCCGTCGGCGTCGAAATCGCCCACCACCATAATGCGGCGTCCGTCGAGCAGCGCCTGATGCAGCAGCTCGACCGCCGCATCCAGCCCGTTAAGCGAGGAGAACGGCAGCAAATGCTTCGCGCCGCGCTCCAGCTCAGCCGCGCTGCGCACGCCGCGCTGCAGATAGAGACGTTTAAGCAGCGGCGGAAGATCTGCCGGGAGCTGGTCCTCGACGCCGATCTCGCGCCGCCGCAGTTCTACTGATTTAATCACTGCCAATTAGCCACCGCGCTTCTGCTGATCCAACACCTGCTTCAGCTCCTGCGGCCCCTGATAGCCCGGGATCATCATGCCGGAGTCGGTCAGGATCGCCGGCGTGCCCTGGATGCCGTAAAGAATGCCCAGCTTGTAATGCTGATCGAGATCGATCTTGCAGCTGTCCGGCGCGCTCATCTGCGGCGCGTTGCCCTTCATCGCTTCGTCGAACGCTTTGTTGCGGTCGGCGGCGCACCAGATCGCCTTCATGGCGTTTTCCACCTGGCCATGTAGCCCTTCGCGCGGGAAGGCGAGATAGCGCACCGTGATGCCCAGCGCGTTGTAGTCGGCCATCTGCTCATGCAACTTGCGGCAGTAGCCGCAGGTGATGTCGGTGAAAACGGTAATGACGTGCTGCTCTTTCGCCGCTTTATAGACGATCATCTGCGGCGCCAGCGCCTCGACCTTTTTGTCGAGCAGCTGATTGGTGACGTTGACCGGCTGCGCGCCGCTAACGTCGTAGAGCGGGCCCTGAATCATATGTTTGCCGTCTTCGGTAACGTAAATTACGCCGCTTTCCGTCAGCACGGTTTTAAATCCCGGCAGCGGCGACGGCACGATTTCCGTCTGCTTCAGTCCCAGCTTTTTCAGCGACTGCAGGATCGCGCCGTCATCGGCCTGAGCTACGCTGCTGAAGGCGCCAGCCAACAGGGCCAGCAGGAGAAATTTCTTCATCTTCTTTCCTTAATGTCCGCGTCAGGCGCGCGGATGATGCTGTTGATGCAACTGACGCAGCCGCTCGGTCGCGACGTGCGTATAAATTTGCGTGGTAGAGAGATCGCTGTGTCCCAGCAACATCTGTACGACACGCAGGTCGGCGCCGTGGTTCAACAAATGGGTGGCGAAGGCGTGCCGCAGCACGTGCGGCGACAGTTTTTCGCTGTCGATGCCCGCCAGCACGGCGTAGTGCTTGATGCGATGCCAGAAGGTCTGGCGCGTCATCTGCTGCGCGCGGCTGCTGGGAAACAGCACGTCCAGCGTCTGCCCGTTGAGCAGCCAGGGGCGACCGTGTTCAAGGTAGTGCTCCAGCCAGTAAACGGCCTCTTCGCCCAGCGGCACCAGGCGCTCTTTATTGCCTTTGCCGATGACGCGCACCACGCCCTGGCGCAGGCTGACGTCGCTCAGGGTCAGGCCGACCAGTTCAGAAACGCGCAGCCCGGTGGCGTAGAGCAGCTCCAGCATCGCCTTGTCGCGCAGCTCCAGCGGAATATCGGTGCTGGGCGCCTGCAGCAGCCGCTCCACCTGCGCTTCGCTGAGATCTTTCGGCAGTCGCTGCGGCAGCTTCGGCGCGGCCAGCAGCGTGCTGGGATCGTCGCTGCGCAGCTTCTCGCGGTAGAGATACTGAAAAATGCGGCGCATGGCGCTGAGCAGCCGCGCCGAGCTGCTGGCTTTATAGCCGCCTTCCAGCCGTTCGGCGAGAAACTGCTGCAAATCCTCGGCCTGCAGCGTCAGCAGCGTCAGCCCGCGATGCGTCAGCCAGTCGGTCAGGGTTTTTAAGTCCTGACGATACGAGGACAAGGTATTTTGCGCCAGATTGCGTTCAATCCAGAGCGCATCCAGAAACTGTTCTGTCAGGTCGCTGTCTTGCACGGTATCCCCGCCTTGAGGTGAAATCGTGCTCATTATGCCTGAATCCGCCCCGCTTCTGATACAATTGCGCCAAAGTCAGTCTTAATCCGAGCATTATCTGCATGAAAATTGGTCTTTTTTACGGCTCAAGCACCTGCTATACCGAAATGGCCGCAGAGAAAATCCGCGACTTTATCGGCGCTGAGCTGGTCACGCTGCACAACGTGAAAGATGACGATCCGCTGCTGATGGAGCAGTACGACCTGCTGATTTTAGGCATCCCTACCTGGGATTTCGGCGAGCTGCAGGAGGACTGGGAAGCGATCTGGCCGCAGCTGTCGACGCTCAACCTGCGCGGAAAAATCGTCGCGCTCTACGGCATGGGCGACCAGCTTGGCTATGGCGAATGGTTTCTCGACGCGCTGGGCATGCTGCATGAGCTGCTACAGCCGATGGGCGTGAAGTTCGTCGGCTACTGGCCGCTGGAAGGTTATGAATTTACCAGCCCGCGTCCGCTTAGCGCCGACGGCACGCAGTTTGTCGGCCTGGCGCTGGACGACGTGAATCAGTTCGACGTCACCGACGAGCGTATCGAACAGTGGTGCGAGCAGATCCTGACCGAGACCGCCGCGCTGCTGTAGCGCCCGGCCTACTGCCTGTCCACGCGGCTGAGCAAACGGGCGCGCAGCTGACGCCACCGCGCGTGCGGCATCATATCCTGCATTAGCCACAGCCTGCGCGTCTCTCCTTTCTCGCTGCGCAACACCAGCAGCGCCGCGCCCGGCAGCCAGCGGATCGGGCCGCTGATGCGCCAGCGCGCGCCCTGCCAGCGCCAGCTGTCGTCGCTTTTATGCTGTAGCATGCCGCGCCGCTGCGTCAGCCGGCGCTGCTGCTGTCGGTATTCATGCAGCATCAGCAGCAAAAGCGGGATTTTAATCAGCCAGAACAGGGCGGGCAGCGGCGCGCTCGCCACGATTAGCAGCGCGCCAGACGCCAGCGCGCCATGCAGCAGGCGCGCCTGGCGCGACGGCCGCAGCTTACATTGCCACGGGGCCGCGTTCACGGTTGCGCTGCTGGATCAGCTGGACAATGCGCTTCAGCTCCGGATCGGCCGGTTCGCCGTGATTCATCATCCAGTTGAAGAGATCGGGATCGTCGCTCTTCAGCAGCGCGACGAAAGCCGTTTTGTCGCTGTCGCTGAGGCTGTCATATTCATATTTGAAGAAAGGCATAATAGCGACATCCAGCTCCAGCATGCCGCGGCGGCAGGCCCAGTGAATGCGCGATTTATCATGAATATCCATGTGTGTGATTTCCGCATTTCAGACAGGCGGCTAGTGTAACCTGGTTTTCTCACGCCTGCAGGCGCCCGTTGCGGGGCTGTGCGACGCGCCGCGCGCGTCGGCCTGCCGTTGCCGCGCCGACTCGCGATTTGTGCGCCCGATTCCGTAAACCTGTTGCAAAGCCAGTGCGCTCTTTTAACATTGAGTTCAGGATCCACCTTTTTAATCAGGACAGCCAATGCTTATTTTCAGCTTACCCCCGCGCCAGCCCGTGGCCGCCTCTCGCCTGCCGTTAACCCTGATGTCGCTGGACGGCTGGGCGCTGGTATCGGTGCAGGGCGCCGACAGTACCTCTTATCTGCAAGGCCAGCTCACGCTGGACGTCGCCGCGCTGGGCGCGGATCAGCATCGCCCGGCGGCGCACTGCGACGCGAAAGGCAAGATGTGGAGCAATCTGCGCCTGTTCCATCGCGGCGAAGGTTACGCCTATCTGGTGCGCCGCGAACTGCGCGACACGCAGCTGACGGAACTGAAAAAATATGCGGTGTTTTCGAAAGTGACGCTGGCGCCGGACGACGACGCGGTGCTGCTCGGCGTGGCGGGGTTCCAGGCGCGCGCGGCGCTGACCAGCCTGTTCGACGCCCTGCCGGATGGCGACCATCCGGTGGTGCATCAGGCGGAGAGCACGCTGCTGTGGTTCCCGACGCCCGCGGAGCGTTTCCTGATCGTGACCACGCGCGAGCAGGCGCAGGCGCTGCAGCAGAAGCTGGCCGACGACGCGCAGCTGAATGACAGCGCGCAGTGGCTGGCGCTCGATATCGAAGCAGGCATTCCGGTAATTGAGCCGGCGACCGCCGCGCAGCTGATTCCGCAGGCCGTTAACCTGCAGGCGCTTGACGCCATCAGCTTTAAAAAAGGCTGCTATACCGGCCAGGAGATGGTGGCGCGCGCCAAATTCCGCGGCGCTAACAAGCGCGCCCTTTACTGGCTTGCCGGTCAGGCGAGCCGCGTACCCGCGGCGAACGATTCGCTGGAGCTGCAGATGGGCGAGCGCTGGCGCCGCACCGGCACGGTGTTGGCCGCCGTTCAGCTCGACGATGGCGAAGTGTGGGTGCAGGTCGTGATGAACAACGACCTGGAAGCGGACAGCGTGCTGCGCGTCGAGGGCGACGAAGGCGGACGACTGCTGATCAAGCCGCTGCCCTATTCGCTGGAAGAGTAATGCACGACCGCGCCCGGTTCCCGCCGTCAGGCGGCCGGGCGCGCCAGGTTACATCACGTAAAAGTAGATGGCGCAGAAGTGGCAGGCGCTGCCGCCCAGCACAAAGGCGTGCCAGATAGCGTGGTTATAGGGGATACGCCGTGACACGTAGAAAATGACGCCGAGCGAATAGATGATGCCGCCGGCCGCCAGCAGCCAGACGCCGCCCGGCGAAAGCGTCAGCGCCAGTTGATAGATCACCACCAGCGACAGCCAGCCCATACAGAGATAGGTTACCAGCGACAGCGCCTTGAAGCGGTGCGCGATGGTGAGCTTAAAGATAATGCCCGCCAGCGCCAGTCCCCAGATCACCACCATCATCCCATGCGCCAGCGGCGACTTCAGCCCCACCAGCAGAAAAGGCGTATAGGTGCCGGCGATTAGCAGATAGATGGCGCAGTGATCGAGTTTTTTCAGCCAGCGTTTGGCGCGCTGGTGGGGAACAGCGTGATAGAGCGTAGAGGCGAGAAACAGCAGTATCATGCTGCCGCCATAGAGGCTGTAGCTGGTGATAGCGATGGCGTTAGCGCCCGCTTCGGTCGCCTGCGCCAGCAGCAGCACCAGACCGACAATGCCAAACAGGCAGCCGAGACCGTGGCTGATGCTGTTGGCGATCTCCTCAGCGAGCGAGTAGCCCTGAAGGGCCATGCGATTTTTCATGATGGCGCGTTCCTCAACGTCGTGATGGGTGCGGATTTTCTGACCTCCAGCATAGCCAGGAATATTTTGAGAGTACACGTGTACGCCAAATTTAATCTGTGAATGCGTGTTACCGTCTGCGCAGCGCGCAAATCTGCTACACTGCGCGCAGATCCATTTTCATGAGCGCGCCCGCAGATGTTCTCTCATCACGATCTTGCCAGCCTGAATGACCTCGAGATGCAGGTTTATCACGACATCATTAAACACCCGGAAAGCGTCAGCTATATGACCATCCGCGAGCTGGCGGAACGGGCGGGCGTCTCGACCACCACCGTGCTGCGTTTCTGCCGCAAGATGCAGTGCGACGGCTGGTCGGAATTTCGCATTCGTTTCCGACTGGCGCAGCAGCAGGCGCAGCCCGCGCAGGCGAACGTCGGCGTCAGCGAAATGCTGAGCTTTTTCAAAAGTATTAATAACGATGAATTCAGCGAGCTTATTTCCCGCGCCGCGCAGATGATTAATCGCGCCGAACAGCTTTTCTTTATTGGCGCCGGCACCTCTGGCAGCCTTGCGAAATATGGCGCGCGCTTTTTTTCTAACGTCGGAAAATTCAGCCACTATATCGACGACCCTTATTATCCTGTCAGCGGCAACGTGGATGAAAATACGCTGGCGATATTGCTTTCCGTCTCCGGCGAGACGCCGGAAATATTGCGCCTTGCCAGCCAGTTCAGCCTGCGGCGCTGCCAGATCATGGCGATAACCCACTCAGAGAGCAGCTCGCTGGCGAAAATGAGCGATTTTACGCTGGCCTATCATGTGCCGATCATCCGCCTGAGCGACAATTCCGATATCACGACGCAGGTGCCGGTGATGTATATTCTCGAGGCTATCGGCCGCCTGCTGAATAAATAAAACAGGTTGTTTTACCGGCGTAACATATTACTCTGGGGCGCCGGTGTTATAGCGTGACTTCCTTTTTTGCTTTGCTACACTCGCGGCAAGATCTATTTCGCTGAGAGGGACGTATGCATAACGAATCAGGCTTTCCGCAACACTTTTTATGGGGCGGCGCGGTGGCGGCGCATCAGGTCGAAGGCGGCTGGGATCAGGGCGGCAAAGGCGTCAGCATCGCCGACGTGCTGACCGGCGGCTCTCACGGCGTCAGCCGCGTCATCACCGACGGCGTGCAGCCGGGCAACTTCTATCCCAACCACCGGGGCGTAGAGTTCTACTCACGTTATAAAGAGGACGTCGCGCTGTTTGCCGAGATGGGCTTTAAGTGTTTTCGTACCTCTATCGCCTGGACGCGCATCTTCCCTGAGGGCGACGAGCAGGAGCCGAACGAGGCGGGCCTGCAGTTTTACGACGATCTGTTCGACGAACTGCTGAAGTATGGCATCGAGCCGGTTATCACCCTCTCCCACTTTGAGATGCCTTACCATCTGGTGAAACAGTACGGCGGCTGGCGCAGCCGCAAAGTGGTGGATTTCTTCGTGCGCTTCAGCGACGTGGTGATGCGCCGCTATCAGCATAAAGTGAAGTACTGGATGACCTTTAACGAGATCAATAACCAGCGCAACTGGCAATATCCGCTGTTTGGCTACTGCTGCTCCGGCGTGGTGTTCACCGAACACGAGAAGCCGGAAGAGGTGATGTATCAGGTGATGCATCATCAGTTTGTCGCCAGCGCCAAAGTGGTCAGCCTCGGCCACGCCATCAATCCCGACTTCCAGATCGGCTGCATGATCGCCATGGTGCCGATTTACCCCTACTCCTGCCATCCTGACGACGTGATGCTGGCGCAGGAAGCGATGCATCAGCGCTATGTCTTTAGCGACGTGCAGATGCGCGGCGCTTATCCGGCCTACACGCTGAAAGAGTGGGCGCGTAAAGGCTATCAGATTGAAATGGAAGCGGACGATGCCGAGACGCTGCGCAACGGCTGCGCCGATTACGTCGGCTTTAGCTACTACATGAGCAACGCGGTAAAACACGACGCCAGCGGCGTTGACGATCCCATTACCGGCTTTGACGGCGTGGTCAAAAACCCGCACGTCGGCGCATCGGACTGGGGCTGGCAGATCGACCCGACCGGGCTGCGCTATGCGCTGAACGCGCTTTATGAGCGTTACCAGAAGCCGCTATTCATCGTCGAAAACGGCTTTGGCGCCATCGATAAACCGAATGAGAACGGCGTGATTGAGGATGACTACCGCATCGACTACCTGCGCGCGCATATCGCCGAGATGAAAAAAGCGGTGGCGCACGACGGCGTCGAGCTGATGGGCTATACGCCGTGGGGCTGCATCGACTGCGTCTCGTTTACCACCGGTCAGTACGACAAGCGCTACGGCTTTATCCACGTTAATAAAAACGACGACGGCAGCGGCGACTTCGCCCGCTCGCGCAAGAAGAGCTTCGGCTGGTATCAGCAGGTTATCGCCAGCAACGGCGAAACCCTCTGATCCTCATGGGCCGCGCCGCAACGGGCGCGGCCTCGCGATCAGCGGCCGCCGGCGGCGTCGATAAAGGTGCCGGTAATATAGGAGGCCGCTTCGCTCGCCAGCCAGGCAATCGCTTCAGCAATCTCTTCCGCTTCTCCGCCGCGCCCCATCGGGATGACGCTCGCTGTGGCCGCCACGCGATCGACGCGTCCCGGCTCGCCGCCGTCCGCATGCATTTCGGTATAGATAAATCCGGGCCGGACGCTGTTGACGCGAATGCCCTGCGCCGCGACCTCCAGCGATAATCCTTTCGTCAGCGAATCCATCGCCCCTTTCGACGCTGCATAGTCGACATACTCTCCCGGCGCGCCAAGACGCGACGCGGCGGAAGAGACGTTGATAATCGAACCGCCCAGGCCGCCGTGCTGCGTGCCCATACGTTTCACCGCTTCGCGGCAGCAGAGAAAGGCGCCGGTGACGTTGGTGGCGAAGACGCGCTGCAGGCGTTCGGCGCTGAGGTCCTCTACCCGACACTGCGTAAAGAGGATGCCCGCGTTGTTGACCAGCACGCCGAGCGGCATCGCCTCCTCGTCCAGCCGCTGAAACAGCGCCATAATCTGCGCTTCCTCGGCGATATCCGCCTGCACGGCAAAGGCTTCGCCACCCTGCTCGCGGATCTGCGCCACCACCTGCTGCGCCTCGTCTGCGCGCTTCAGATAGTTAACCGCCACGCGGTAGCCCTGCTGCGCCAGCTTTAGCGCCGTCGCGCGGCCAATTCCCCGGCTTGCGCCGGTCACCAGAGCCAGTGCCATATTTTCTCCATAAAAAAGGGCCGGATAAGCGGCCCTTGATAACAGCGTTGCGCGGCGTTTACTGATAATCGCTCATCGGCACGCAGGAACAGAACAGGTTGCGATCGCCGAACACGTCGTCGAGGCGCTTCACCGTCGGCCAGTACTTATTGTCGCTGCCCGCCGGGAAGACCGCCAGCTCGCGGCTGTAAGGATGGCTCCACTCGCCGACGATTTCGACCTGCGTATGCGGCGCGTTCACCAGCGGGTTATCCTCCGCCGGCCATTCGCCGTCGGCCACGCGATCGATCTCCATGCGGATAGAGAGCATCGCGTCGATAAAACGATCCAGCTCGATTTTGCTCTCAGACTCGGTCGGCTCCACCATCAGGGTGCCGGCGACCGGGAAAGACATGGTCGGCGCGTGGAAGCCGTAGTCGATGAGTCGTTTAGCGATATCCAGTTCGCTGATGCCGGTCTGCTCTTTCAGCGGGCGAATGTCGAGAATACATTCGTGCGCCACGCGGCCGTCGCGGCCGGCATAGAGGATCGGATAGGCCGACTGCAGACGACTGGCGATATAGTTGGCGTTGAGAATCGCGACCTGACTGGCGCGCTTCAGCCCCTCCGCGCCCATCATGCGGATATACATCCAGCTAATCGGCAGAATAGAGGCGCTGCCGAACGGCGCCGCCGATACCGCGCCCTGCTGCGTCAGCATCTCCTCAATCTGCACCACGCTGTGGCCCGGCACAAACGGCGCCAGGTGCGCTTTCACGCCGATCGGGCCCATGCCCGGGCCGCCGCCGCCGTGCGGAATGCAGAAGGTTTTGTGCAGGTTGAGGTGCGACACGTCTGCGCCGATGTAGCCCGGCGTGGTAATGCCCACCTGGGCGTTCATATTGGCGCCGTCGAGATAGACCTGGCCGCCGTGTTGATGCACGATCTGGCACACTTCACGAATGGTCTCTTCATAAACGCCGTGCGTCGAAGGATAGGTCACCATAATGCAGGAGAGCTGCTCGCCCGCCTGCGCCGCTTTTTCGCGCAGGTCGCCGAGGTCGATATTGCCCTGCTTGTCGCAGGCCACCACCACCACTTCCATGCCCGCCATCTGCGCCGAAGCGGGGTTAGTGCCGTGCGCGGAGCTGGGGATCAGGCAGAGGTTGCGCGCGCCTTCGTTACGGCTTTCGTGATAGCGACGGATCGCCAGCAGCCCGGCGTATTCGCCCTGCGCGCCGGAGTTCGGCTGCATGCAGAGCGCGTCATAACCGGTGAGCTGCACCAGCCACTGCGACAGCTGGCCAATCATCTGCAGATAGCCCGTAGCCTGCTCCGCCGGACAGAACGGATGCAGCTCGGCGAACTCCGGCCAGGTGATGGGGATCATCTCGGCGGCGGCGTTCAGCTTCATGGTGCAGGAGCCGAGCGGGATCATCGCCTGGTTCAGCGCCAGATCCTTTTTCTCCAGGCTATGCATGTAGCGCATCATCTCGGTTTCGCTGTGATGGCGATTAAAGACCGGATGGGTCAGGATGGCGCTCTGACGCTGCAGCGCGGCGGGAATCGCCTGGCTGTCGGCCGCGACGGCGGCGTCCAGCTTATCGATATCCTGGCCGTGCTCGTCGCCCAGCAGAATGGCGAACAGCGCCTGCACATCTTCGCGACGCGTGGTTTCGTCCAGCGTAATGCCGACCGCGTGATGAATATCGCTGCGCAGGTTGACGCCGAAGCTCTGCGCGCGGTTGAGCACCGCGCCTTTATCTTCGACCTCGACCGTCAGGGTGTCGAACCAGCTGCTGTGACGCAGCTTGAGTCCGCCGTTTTGCAGCCCGGCCGCCAGAATAGTAGTCAGACGATGGATGCGGGAGGCGATACGCTTCAGCCCTTTCGGACCGTGATAAACCGCGTAGAGTCCGGCAATATTGGCGAGCAGCACCTGCGAGGTGCAGATGTTGGAGTTCGCTTTTTCACGGCGGATATGCTGCTCGCGCGTCTGCATCGCCATACGCAGCGCGGTGTTGCCCGCGGCGTCGCGCGAGACGCCGATAATGCGGCCCGGCATTGAGCGCTTATGCTCGTCGCGGCTGGCGAAAAAGGCGGCGTGCGGACCGCCGTAGCCCATCGGCACGCCGAAGCGCTGCGCCGAGCCGAACACGATATCCGCGCCCTGCTTGCCGGGCGCTTCCAGCATCACCAGCGCCATAAAGTCCGCCGCCACGCTGACCACGATTTTGCGGCTTTTCAGCTCGGCGATCAGCGCGCTGTAGTCGTGCGCTTCGCCGGTGGTGCCGACCTGCTGCAGCAGCACGCCAAACAGCGCGTCGTGATCCAGCGCTTTCTCGGCGCGGTCGATAATCAGCTCGAAGCCGAAGGTTTCGGCGCGGGTGCGCACCACATCCAGCGTTTGCGGATGGATATCGTCCGCGATAAAGAATTTACTGGCGTTTTTAAGCTTGCTGACGCGCTTCGCCATCGCCATCGCTTCCGCCGCCGCCGTGGCTTCATCCAGCAGCGAGGCGGAGGCGACGTCCAGACCGGTCAGATCGAGCGTCACCTGCTGAAAGTTAAGCAGCGCCTCCAGGCGGCCCTGCGACACTTCCGGCTGATAGGGGGTATAGGCGGTGTACCAGCCCGGGTTTTCCAGCATATTGCGCAGGATCACCGGCGGCGTGATCACCGCGCTGTAACCCATGCCGATCCAGGATTTGTAACGCTGATTCTGACCGGCGATCGCCTTGAGCTCGGCCAGCGCCTGCTGCTCGGTCGCCGCATCGCCGACGGCGGGCGGGCCAGGCAGCTGGATGTCGGCCGGCACGATGGTGCCGATCAGCGCGTCCAGCGAGCTGGCGCCGATTGCCTCCAGCATCAAAGCCTGTTGTTCCGGCGAGGGACCGATATGGCGTTCAATAAAGGCGCCGTTGTGTTCGAGCTGGCTCAAAGTCTGGGTCATTTGCAGTCAATCCTGAATCGGGCTGGAGTACAGAGAAAGCAAGGGATAAAAAGCGACCAGCGAGGTCTGGCCGCCCTGTTGCTTATTCGTCGATGGAGGCTTTATAGGCGTCCGCGTCCAGCAGCGAATCGAGTTCGGATTCGTCGCTGGGTTTGATTCTGAACAGCCAACCGGCTGCATAGGGCTCGCTGTTGACCAGCTCCGGCGCGTCGCCCAGCGCGTCATTGACGGCGACGATCTCGCCGCTGACGGGTGCGTAGATATCGGACGCGGCTTTGACCGATTCCGCGACGGCGCATTCATCGCCGGCTGAGTAGCTGTTGCCGACATCCGGCAGATCGACAAAGACCATGTCGCCTAACAGCTCCTGAGCGTGCTCGGTAATGCCGACGGTAAAGGTGCCGTCCGCTTCCTTACGTACCCACTCATGGCTGTCACGGTATTTCAATTCGTTTGGCACATTGCTCATCGCCCTTTCTCCTGAAAATAGATTACTGAACTGGCTTGCCGCCGCGTACAAAAACAGGTTTGGTTACTTTTACCGGCATTTCGCGCTGGCGGATTTCGACGATAGCGCTTTCGCCAATGCCTGCCGGCACGCGCGCCAGCGCAATGCTGTAGCCGAGCGTCGGCGAAAAGGAGCCGCTGGTGATGACACCCTGCTGCGGCTGGCCCTGCGCGTCTGTAAAGCGTACCGGCTGGCCGCCGCGCAGCACCCCTTTTTCCGTCATGATCAGGCCAACCAGCTTGTCGGTGCCTCTTTCACGCTGCATCTCCAGCGCTTCGCGTCCGATAAAATCGCGATCGGCCGGTTCCCAGCAGATGGTCCAGCCCATATTGGCCGCCAGCGGCGAGACGCCTTCGTCCATCTCCTGGCCGTAGAGGTTCATGCCCGCTTCCAGACGCAGCGTGTCACGCGCGCCCAGTCCAGCCGGCTTGACGCCCGCTGTCAGCAAACGCTGCCAGAAATCCGCGGCGGCGGCGGCTGGCAGCGCGATTTCGTAGCCCGCTTCGCCGGTGTAGCCGGTGGTGGCGATAAACAAGTCGCCGGACTGCACGCCGAAAAAGGGTTTCATCCCGGCGACCGCGTCGCGCTGCTCCGCGCTGAACAGCGTCTGCGCCTTCTGCTGCGCCTGCGGTCCCTGCACGGCGATAAGCGCCAGGTCGTCACGCTCGGTCAGCGCCACGCCATAGGCCTGAGCATGCTTGCCGATCCACGCCAGATCCTTTTCGCGCGTGGCCGAGTTGACCACAAGACGGAAAAAGTCGTCGGTCATAAAGTAAACAATCAAATCGTCAATGACGCCACCGGAGGCGTTCAGCATGCCGGTGTAGAGCGCTTTGCCGGGCTGCGTCAGGCGAGCGACGTCGTTCGCCAGCAGATGCCGCAGAAAGTCGCGCGTCTGCGCGCCGTGCAGATCGACGATAGTCATATGCGACACGTCGAACATCCCGGCGTCCTGACGCACGGCATGATGTTCGTCAATTTGCGAGCCGTAGTGCAGCGGCATCATCCAGCCGTGGAAGTCGACCATGCGGGCGCCGCAGGCCTGATGCTGTTCAAACAAAGGGGTTTGCTGAGTCATAACCATCCTGTCGCGAAGCGGGTAAGTTTCGGGCGGGCATTAGCCTGCTTATCGCCCGGCGCAAACGTTCTCTTTTCCCTGACGTTATCATTGAAAAGACGATTTAACCATAAGCTGTACAGGGTCGAATTGAAGCATGCCTCCTGAGCAGCGCGCAAAGATAGCAGCATAATTAACTGCGTTTTTGTGATTTACCACGCAGGAAAGAGGCGCATCGCCGTTATGCGCAGCAAGATAATCAGCGATGGCGCGCAAAATGTTAACAACGCACTCAGCCGACGTCGGTATGAAATAAATAAAACTAATGCGAACAGAGGGGTGAAATTAGAATAAATCAAACGAGGCTCGTTGAAGGTGCAGCCCTGCTCGTTTTTGGTGCAGGACGACCAAAAGGCGTAAAAAAGCCAGCGCAAGGCTGGCTCAACAAAAGCAATGTGCGGCTTAACGCAGCCAGGCTGGCATATCGTTTAGCCCCATCGCCTGACGCAGCATCGTGGGTTTAACGCCGGGCAGCGTATCCGCCAGCTTCAGCCCCAGATCGCGCAGCAGCTTTTTCGCCGGATGGCTGCCGGCGAACAGCTCGCGAAAGCCCTGCATGCCCGCCAGCATCAGCGCCGCGCTGTGTTTGCGGCTGCGCTCATAGCGACGCAGATAGAGATGCTGACCGATATCCTTGCCCTGCTGGTGCAGGCGGCGGATTTCGCCAATCAGCTCTGCGGCGTCCATAAAGCCGAGATTCACGCCCTGCCCCGCCAGCGGATGAATGGTATGCGCGGCGTCGCCCACCAGCGCCAGACGATGCGCCGCGAAATTGCGGGCGTAGCGCGCCATTAACGGGAAGGTTTTACGCTCGCTCGCCAGTTCGCAGAGACCGAGGCGCATATCGAACGCCACCGCCAGCTGCTGATTGAACAGCGCCTGCGGCATGCTCTCAAGTCGGCTCGCTTCCTGCGGCGAGAGCGACCAGACGATAGAGCTCAGGTGCGGATCCTGCATCGGCAGGAACGCCAGAATGCCGTCGCCGTGGAAAACCTGGCGCGCCACCGCGTCATGCGGCTGCTCGGTGCGGATATTCGCCACCAGCGCATGGTGATCGTAATCCCAGAAGGTTAAAGGAATATCGGCTTTGTTGCGCAGCCAGGAGCTGGCGCCGTCCGCGGCGATCAGCAGGCGCGCGGTCAGCATGGTGCCGTCCTGCAGAGTGACAAAGGCTTCATTTTCGCCGAACGCCACCTGCTGCAGCTGCGAAGGCGCCATAAGGGTCACGTCGCTGCAGCGGCTGGCGCGCTGCCAGAGCGCGCTGTGAATCGCCGGGTTTTCGACAATGTGTCCCAGATGGGTCAGCCCCTGCTGTTCGTCATCAAAGCTAATGGCGCCGAAACTGTCGCGATCCCACACCTCCATGCCGTGATACGCGCTGGCGCGCCGCGCCAGAATATCGGACCAGACGTCCAGCTTCTGCAGCAGCCGCTCGCTGGCGGCGTTGATTGCCGATACGCGAATCGACGGCGCAGCGCCGGCGTCGAACTGCGGCTCCGCCGTTTTTTCCAGCACGGCGACGCGCAGCCCGCTGCCCTGCAAACCGCAGGCGACCGCCAGTCCTACCATGCCGCCGCCGGCGATAACCACATCAAAACTTTGCATCGGTGCCCCTTAGTTAACGCTTAACCCAGCCAAGCGTGCGCTCGGCCAGTTGATTACGTAGCCACGGCAGATGATCCATCGCCATCAGCCCCAGATTTCGTCCCGCCACCAGCGGCGCATAGCGATTGGCGAACAGCCGCACCAGCCCGTCGGTGATGCCGATCGTCGTCGCGCGATCGGGCTGACGACGCTGCTGATAGCGATGCAGGACGGCGTAGCTGCCCACATCCTGCTGCTGACGATGCGCGGCCGCCAGGGTCTCCGCCAGCGACATCACGTCGCGCAGCCCGAGGTTGAAGCCCTGTCCGGCGATCGGATGCAGCGTCTGCGCCGCATTGCCGACCAGCGCCAGCCGGTGCGACGTCTGCTGCCCGGCGCTTTGCAGCGCCAACGGATAGCTCTCGCGCTGGCCCGTATGGGTAAAACGCCCCAGCCGCCAGCCAAACGCGCGCTGCAGCTGCGCCAGAAATTCGTCGTCGCTCCAGCGTGCTATTTTTTCACGCGCCGAGAGCGGATGGCACCACACCAGCGACAGGCGATTGTCCGACATCGGCAGCAGCGCCAGCGGGCCGTGCTCGGTGAAGCGCTCAAAGGCGCGTCCCTGATGCGGTAACTGAGTCGAGACGTTGGCGATCACCGCCAGCTGCTGATAATCCTCACGCTGCCACTGAATGCCGAACGAGGCGGCGAGCGGCGAGCGCGAGCCGTCTGCAGCCACCAGCAGCGCCCCTTCCAGCTGTTCGCCGCTCTCCAGCGTCACCTGCACGCTCTCCTGGCGGCGCTGCGCGTCGATAACGCGCGCCGGACAGCGTAGCGTCACGCCCGGCGCGCTTTTCAGGCGCTCGAACAGCCGCTGACCCACGTCGAAAAGCTCGACGACGTAGCCGAGCGCCGGGATCTGATAGGCCCCGGCATCCAGCGTGACGAAACCGGCATGGCCGCGATCGGAGACGTGTATGTCGGTAATGGGCGTGGCGTATTTCTCGATGCTGCGCCAGAGATCAATATCGATCAGCTGCTGACGCGTGCCGGCGGCCAGCGCGATGGCGCGGCCGTCATACCCTGGATGGGCGCGGCTGTCGGGCGCGCTGTTCTCAATCAGCGTCACCGGCAGCTGCCCTTGCGTGAGGTGGGAAATAGCCAGCGCCAGGGTCGCGCCGGTCATGCCGCCTCCGGCGATAATTACCGTCATGCCTGACGCGCCGCTGCCATCAGCGCCTCGATCGCGTCCGCGTCCTTGACCACGCTGTCGGTCAGGTTCTCGTTGCCGGTTTCGGTGATCAGAATGTCATCTTCGATGCGAATGCCGATGCCGCGATATTCCGCAGGCACGTCGGCATCCGGCGCGATATAGAGACCCGGCTCAACGGTCAACACCATGCCCGGTTCCAGAATACGGTCGCGCGAAGGAGTGCCGTAGTGGCCGACGTCATGCACGTCGAGGCCGAGCCAGTGGCTCAGCCCATGCATAAAGAACTGCCGGTGCGCCTCTTCGGCGATCAGCGTCTCTACTTCACCCTGCAGAATGCCCAGCTCCACCAGTCCGCTGACCATAATTCGCACCACTTCTTCGTTGACGTCGCGAATGCTGACGCCGGGACCGAAGAGCGCCAGCGCTTTGTAAAGCGAGGCGAGCACGATGTCGTAAATGGCGCGCTGCGGCGCGGTGAATTTGCCGTTGACCGGGAAGGTGCGGGTGATATCGCCGGCGTAGCCGTGAAATTCGCAGCCCGCGTCAATCAGCACCAGATCGCCGTCGCGCAGCTCGCTCTCATTTTCGGTGTAGTGCAGGATGCAGCCGTTTTCGCCCGAGCCGACGATGGTGTTATAGGAGGGAAAGCGCGCGCCGTGGCGGTTGAAGACATAGTGAATTTCGCCCTCAAGATGGTATTCGAACAGGCCGGGACGGCAGGCTTCCATCGCGCGGGTATGCGCCAGCGCGCTGATTTGCCCGGCGCGACGCAGGATGGCGATCTCTTCCTCGTCCTTGAACAGACGCATTTCATGCACCCAGGGACGCCAGTCGGTGAGCGTCGCCGGCGCGCTGAAATTCTGGCGAAAACCGCGGCGCAGCTTCTCCAGCGCCGCGAACACCAGCGCATCCGCTTCCGCGTATTCGCCCTGCGCGTGATAAACCACGTCAAGCCCGTTCAGCAGCAGGTGCAGCTGCTGGCCGATATCATCCCAGGGCAGCGCGCGATCGACGCCTAACTTTTCAGGCGCGGCATCCTGGCCCAGCCGACGGCCGAACCAGATCTCAGCGGTGAGATCCCGCACACGATTGAACAACACGCTGTGGTTGTGCGTTTCGTCGCTTTTGATCAGCACCAGCAGCGCCTGCGGCTCGTTGAAACCGGTGAAATACAGAAAGTCGCTGTGTTGCCGGAACGGATATTCGCTGTCGTTGCTGCGGGTCACTTCCGGCGCAGCAAAGATCAAGGCGGCGCTGCCGGGAGCCATTTTCGCCAGCAGCGCCTGACGACGCTGCTGGAAAGTATCCAGAGAAATCATGTTTGCACTCCCTGTAGAAACGGGCGCGTTCGCGCCCTGAGATATCTGGCTTAGTGTAGCGTCGGTTTTTTCACTTCGGGGGCGGTAGGCTGCGGACGGGTGAAGGTGTCGTGGCACAACAGCGCCGCCACGCGCACATATTCAATCACCTCTTCCAGCGACTGCTCCAGCTCTTCCTGGTCTTCATCTTCATCATAGCCGAGCTGGGCGATGGTGCGCAGATCGTCAATCGCCTCGCCGGTTTCGCCGGTCACTTTCTCCAGTTTCGGCTGGGTGACGCCCAGGCCGAGCAGGAAGTGGTTCACCCAGCCTGCCAGCGCGTCGGCGCGGTCGAAGACGCTGATGTCTTCGTCGTCCGGCAGCATCAGCTGAAACAGGTAGCCCTCTTCTTCCAGCGTGCTGGCGGTGCTGTCGTGCAGCGCCTGAAGCGGTGACGCCAGGCTCTGCGAGAAGGCCATACCTTCGTTAGTGAGATCGTGCACCAGCGTTTTCCAGCTGGCGTCCTGATTGCCGCCGCACAGAATGCCGCTGAGCAGGCCATGCATTTCAGCTGGCGTCATCCCCACGCCTTGTTGAGAGAGCGCTGAAGCCAGCGCGTTGTAATCGGGGGTTACGTTCTGTAAAGACATAAGGATTCGTCGTCGTTGGCAGAATAAGTTCGTGTTATGCTACCACTAGCTGCCTCAAGGTTTCCAGAAAAGGGGTTGTAAGTTATTTCGCGGGTCTATATAGTTGCCCGCCTCCCAAGGCATTGAGCCCAAAGGGAGCTGCGGGCGAAGTAATCAGTCAGGAAGGTGGCATGTCTGCACAACCAGTAGATATACAAATTTTTGGTCGTTCATTGAGAGTGAATTGTCCGCCTGAACAGCAAGATGCGCTGAATGCGGCTGCCGATGACCTCAATCAACGGTTGCAAGATTTAAAAGTTCGCACTAGAGTCACAAATACCGAGCAACTGGTGTTCATCGCCGCGTTAAACATTTGCCATGAACTGGCGCAAGAGAAAATGAAAACGCGTGATTATGCTGCTAATATGGAACAACGTATCCGTATCCTGCAGCAGACTATTGAACAGGCTCTTGTTGAGCAAGGTCGCATAACCGACCGCCAGGGTGCGAAGTTCGAATAATACTTTATGGTTGCTGCGCAGCGGCAACGGTAAAGTCCATTTTCTCTGAGATGTTTGCAAGCGGGCCAGTCCCCTGAGCCGATATTTCATACCAACAGAGTGTGGCGCTCTGTAACCTGTGAGCATGCTCGGTTCGTCCGAGAAGCCTGATGGTTGCGACGGCACATTCACCTTGAACCAAGGGTTCAAGGGTTACAGCCTGCGGCGGCATCTCGGAGATCTCCTTCTGTTCTGCATCTGTCTTTCCCCGTTATGAATGATATAGTTGCTTAATCAGCGACTATATCAACGGGGTTCTCGTGTCCCAGCCCTCTCTGCTCGATCGCCACCATATCCGCCAGCACGTGCGCCACCTGCGCCGCGCCCTGACGCCTGAGCAGCAGCAACAGGCCGCCGCTCTGATGGCGGAACACGCCGTTAACTTCGCCCCTCTCGCCAATGCCAGCCATATCGCGCTCTTTTTGTCGGTAGACGGTGAACTCAATACCCGTCCGCTTATCGCTAAGCTGTGGCAGCAGAAAAAGCAGGTTTATCTGCCGGTGCTGCACCCTTTCTCCGCTGGCCAGCTGCTGTTTCTGCGCTATACGCCGGAAACCGCGCTGAGGCCGAATAAACTGCGAATTCCCGAACCGCCGCTCGATATCCGCCAGCTGATTACCCTGGATCGGCTGGATGTGATGATGGTGCCGCTGGTGGCCTTTGACAGCAGCGGGCAGCGACTCGGCATGGGCGGCGGCTTTTACGACCGCACCCTGCAGAACTGGCGTCGGCACGGCTTTTTACCGGTGGGCGTGGCGCATGACTGCCAGCAGGTGGAGCGGTTACCCGCAGAGGAATGGGATGTGCCGCTGCCCGCCGTGCTGACGCCGTCGCGCCTGTGGCAGTGGGAATAGCAGGCGTGAGCCAGAGGCGGAAACAGACGGGCCGTCTGTAACAAATGCAGACGGCCCGGTTTCAGTAAAGCGGAATCAGTAGAGCAGACGAGCGCGAATGGTGCCCGGGATCGCCTTCATCAGCTGCAGCGCTTTGTCCGCCAGATCCTGCGGCGCATCGATATCGATAACCACGTAACCCATCATCGGCGAGGTTTGCAGGAACTGCGCAGCGATGTTGATGCCCTGCTCAGCAAAGATCTGGTTGATTGCCGTCAGCACGCCCGGACGGTTTTCATGAATGTGCAGCAGACGGCTGGCGCTGGCGCCGTGCATCGGTAGCGACACTTCCGGGAAGTTGACCGCCGAGAGCGTTGAGCCGTTATCGGAATATTTAGCCAGCTTGCCCGCCACTTCGATACCGATATTCTCCTGCGCCTCCTGGGTGGATCCGCCGATGTGCGGCGTCAGGATCACGTTATCGAACTCGCACAGCGGCGAATTAAAGGGTTCGCTGTTAGTCGCCGGCTCAAGCGGGAAGACGTCGATCGCGGCGCCCGCCAGGTGTTTGCTCCCCAGCGCGTCGCACAGCGCCGGAATATCGACCACGGTGCCCCGCGAAGCGTTGATCAGCAACGCGCCCTTCTTCATCTGCGCCAGCTCCTGCGCGCCGATCATATCCTGCGTAGAGGGGGTTTCCGGCACGTGCAGGCTCACCACGTCGCTCATATTCAGCAGATCAGCGAGATGACGCACCTGGGTGGCGTTGCCGAGCGGCAGTTTGTTTTCAATATCGTAGAAATAAACATGCATGCCCAGGCTTTCCGCCAGCACGCCAAGCTGCATGCCGATATGGCCATAGCCAACGATGCCAAGCTTTTTGCCGCGCGCCTCAAACGAGCCGACGGCGTTTTTGTTCCAGATGCCGCGGTGCGCTTTGGCGTTCGCTTCGGGAATGCCGCGCAGCATCAGCAGCATTTCGCCGATAACCAGTTCGGCGACCGAGCGGGTATTGGAGAACGGCGCGTTGAACACTGGAATGCCGCGCGTCGCCGCCGCGTTAAGATCGACCTGGTTGGTGCCGATGCAGAAACAGCCTACGGCGACCAGTTTTTCCGCCGCGGCGAAAATCTCTTCCGTCAGCTGGGTGCGGGAGCGGATGCCGATGAAGTGCGCATCCCGAATGGCGGATTTCAGCGCCTCGTCATCCAGCGCGCCTTTATGGAATTCGATGTTGGTGTAACCCGCCGCGCGCAGATTTTCCAGCGCGCTCTGGTGAACGCCTTCCACCAGCAGGAACTTAATCTTGTCTTTTTCCAGTGATACCTTTGCCATTTCCCCGACCCTATTGTGATTTCAACAATGGCCGCCATAAGCGCGCCTTCTGTCAAAATATCAAAATTTACGCCTGCGGCAATACAACCGATTGCCTTGCGGCCAGCACGGGGAAGCCTGAGCCCAGCACATTGCCGCACAAAATCGGGAGCTGAACGACGAACAAAGAACGAACCTGCTGTGGATGACGGTTATGTGACATAAGTCACCGAATTTAGGCAGCGAAAGAAAAGATGTTTTGCGCAGGGAAATAACCGGCGCGTTTATCGCGCCGGACAGATCATTTTTCGATGGTTTTTACGCCGTCCGGCGTGCCGATCAGGGCGATATCGGCGCCGCGCGCAGCAAACAGGCCGACGGTCACCACGCCGGGCAGCGCGTTAATGCTTTTCTCCAGCGCGACGGGATCGAGAATCGTGAGGTTATGCACGTCGAGAATAATATTGCCGTTATCGGTGACGACATGCTGGCGATACTCGGGCAGGCCGCCGAGCTTAACCAGCTCGCGGGCGACGAAGGCGCGCGCCATCGGGATCACCTCGACCGGCAGCGGGAAATGCCCCAGCACGTCCACCTCTTTCGAGGCGTCGGCGATACAGATGAACTTGCGCGCGACGGCCGCCACGATCTTCTCGCGCGTCAGGGCCGCGCCGCCGCCTTTGATCATCTGCATCTGCGGGTTGATCTCATCCGCGCCGTCGACGTAGATCGCCAGATCGTCGATCTCATTAAGATCGAAGACCGGAATGCCAAGCGCTTTCAGCTTCAGCGTCGATGCTTCCGAGCTGGAAACCGCGCCTTCAATCTGATGTTTCATCGTGGCGAGCGCGTCGATAAAGTGCGCGGCAGTGGAGCCGGTGCCGACGCCGACGACAGTACCCGGCTGCACATATTTCAGTGCGGCCCAGCCTACGGCTTTTTTCAGTTCATCCTGGGTCATGATATGTTTAAAACCTGTGCGACAACGAAGTGCGCGTAGTATAAAGCAACGCCCGCCGAATGTGCGCGGCTGTTTCCGCTGGCGTGATCGCTTTGGAAGCCAGCCCGCAAAAAAGGCGACGCGCGGCGCAGGGAAAGCGCCTTCGACGCGCGCCAGATGAATTTTTTGTGGCATAGTATCGTCCACCCTGAAGGAGAGAGAACAACAATGAAACGCCCCGATTATCGAACGCTTCAGGCGCTGGATGCAGTGATTCGCGAACGCGGCTTTGAGCGCGCCGCACAGAAGTTATGCATTACGCAGTCGGCCGTATCGCAGCGTATCAAGCAGCTGGAGAACCTGTTCGGCCAGCCGCTGCTGGTGCGCACCGTGCCGCCTCGCCCCACCGAACAGGGACAGAAGCTGCTGGCGCTGCTGCATCAGGTAGAGCTGCTGGAAGAAGAGTGGCTGAGCGACGAGAACGGCGGCACCACGCCGCTGCTGCTGTCGCTGGCGGTTAACGCCGACAGTCTGGCGACCTGGCTGCTGCCTGCGCTGAAAGATGTGCTGGCGGACTCGCCGGTGCGCCTTAATTTGCAGGTCGAAGATGAAACCCGCACGCAGGAACGGCTGCGCCGCGGCGAAGTGGTGGGCGCGGTCAGTATTCAGCCGCAGCCGCTGCCGAGCTGCCTGGTCGATCAGCTTGGCGCGCTCGACTATCTGTTCGTCGCCTCGCCGGAGTTTGCCGCGCGCTACTTTCCCAACGGCGTCACCCGCTCGGCGCTGCTCAAGGCGCCAGCGGTCGCTTTCGACCATCTCGACGATATGCATCAGGCCTTTTTACAGCAGAATTTCGATCTGTCGCCAGGCAGCGTGCCCTGCCATATCGTTAACTCCTCGGAAGCCTTTGTGCAGCTGGCTCGCCAGGGTTCGACCTGCTGTATGATCCCGCATCTGCAGATTGAGCGCGAGCTGGCGGGCGGCGAACTGCTCGATTTGACGCCGGGCCTGTGCCAGCGCCGCATGCTTTACTGGCACCGCTTTGCGCCAGAGAGCCGCCTGATGCGCCGCGTCACCGACGCGCTGATCTCCCACGGCCATCGCGTGCTGCGCCAGGATGATTTAGCGGCCTGAGTAAGCGCGCGACTTAAGCAAGGGGCGCACGCCACCCGCGTTTGACCTATTTATTGTCTGACAAATGTCCAAAAAAAGGGGCGCTTAGCGCCCCTTTTTCATTACTGCTGCGTGCCTGCCGCATTCGGCTTGATATCGAAGACCACATCCACCTGATCGTCGAAGTGAATGCTCTGCTGCTCGTAGGTCTGCTGCGCGGAGGTATCCGCAGCCGGCGCGGCGGCTTTATACATGCGCGCCATCGGCATCGGCTGATAGTTGGCCACGTGGTAGCGAATGCTGTAAACCGGGCCAAGCTTCGCGTTAAAGCCTTCCGCCAGCGCTGCGGCCTGCTGCGTCGCGTTATCAATCGCCGCCTTGCGCGCCTGCGCCTTATAGCTGTCGGGATTGGTGACGCCCAGCTCGACCGAGCGGATCTCGTTCAGGCCGCTTTTCAGCGCGCCGTCCAGCAGTTCGTTCAGCTTATCCAGCTGACGCAGCGTCACCTGCACCTGACGCACCGCGCGGTAGCCTTTCAGCACCGACTTGCCCTCTTTGGTATAGTCATATTCCGGCTGCGTGCTGAGGTTAGCGGCATCAATATCTTTCTTCTCGATGCCGTTTTTCTGCAGGAAATCAAAATATTGCGCGACGCGATCGTCGGCCTGCTTTTTTGCGTCCGCGGCGTCTTTAGAGGAGACGTTGACCACGATAGAGAGCGTGGCGATATCCGGACGCGCATCGACGGTCGCCTGACCGGAGGTCACGACATGCGGGCCGTTCGGCAGTTCGTCGGCTAATGCGCTTAACGGCAGCGCTAAAGCGCCTGTCATGGCGACCAGCGCCAGTGCTTTCAGTTTCACGAAAGTCCTCCTTGGAATCTCTGTTTTGCTGCGGCATCAAAGGCCAGAGCCTGAACGGAATAGTATGCACTGCTAAGAGCGTGTTATACCGCAAAAGTTCGCGTTTTGCTTATCCTGTTCTGCCGCTTTAGGACAATTCAACTCAGAAATTCGCTATTCCCTGCAGCGCCAGCTGGCTGGCGATAATCCACATCACCGCGCCGACCAGCAGATTGATCGCGCGCTGCGCTCTGGCAGTGCGCAAGCGGGGCGAGAGCCGGGCCGCCATCAGCGCCAGCCCAAAGAACCAGAACACCGACGCGCTGACGGTGCCCAGCGCGAACCAGCGGCGCGCCTCCTGCGTCGGCAGTTGCCCGCCCAGACTGCCCAGCACCACGAAGGTATCGATATAGACGTGGGGATTAAGCCAGGTGACCGCCAGCATGGTGGCGATAATGCGCCAGCGGCTCTGCTTAAGCTCGCTGTCGCTGGCCAGGTCGACATCGCCGCTAAAGGCGCGGCGCAGCGCGTTCCAGCCGTACCACAGCAGAAAAGCCACCCCGGCCCAGGTGATGAGCATCAACAGCAGCGGCGACTGGTGCAGCAAGGCGCTGCCGCCGAAGATGCCACCGCAAATCAGCGCGATATCGCTCAGCGTGCAGAGCGACGCCGTCATTAAATGGTACTGGCGTTTAACGCCCTGATTCATTACGAATGCGTTCTGCGGCCCCAGCGGCAGAATCAGCGAGGCGCCAAGAGCAAGCCCCTGTAAATACATTGATAACACGGCGTTTTCCTTACATCAGCGAGATGCAAAGGAGTATAAAGAGGCGGGGTTATTAGCGGAAATTGAAAGATTTAATCTGCTATTAGGCAGATTAATAAGGACGGCGCAGGCGCCGTCCTTAAAGGTTTATTCTGCTTTCGCTGTCGCTTCCGCGTCAGGCTGGCTGACGCGATGCAGATGCACGTCCATTTGCGGATAAGGAATGCCGATGCCCTTCGCATCCAGCGCGCGCTTGAAGTTCTTCAGCAGATCCCAGTAGACGTTCTGCAGATCGCCGCTGTTGCTCCAGCAGCGCACCACAAAGTTGAGCGACGAGGCGGCCAGCTCGTTGAGGCCGATCTGCACGCCCATATCCTGCAGCACGCGCGGATCGCTTTTAACCACCTCTTCCAGCAGCGCAATCACCTCATCCACGTCTGCGTCGTAGGCGACGCCGATGATGAACTCATTGCGACGCACCGGTTCGCGTGAAAAGTTGACGATATTGCCGGCAATAATTTTGCCGTTCGGCACCACAACGATTTTACCGTCGGCGCTTTTCAGCGTGGTGGAAAAGATCTGCACGTTGAGCACCGTGCCCATCACCCCGCCGAGATCGACGAATTCGCCCGCGCGGAAAGGACGGAAGGTCACCAGCAGCACGCCCGCCGCCAGGTTAGAGAGCGATCCCTGTAACGCCAGACCGACCGCCAGACCGGCGGCGCCCAGCACGGCGATAACCGACGCGGTCTGCACGCCGATGCGCCCCAGGGCGGCGATGAGGGTGAAGGCGATAACGCCGTAGCGCACCAGCGCCGACAGAAAGTCCGCCACCGTTTTATCGATATGGCGCGCTACCAGCACCCGGTTGATGCCTCTTGAGATAATGCGCGCCACAATCATCCCCAGGATAAGGATAACCACAGCCGCTACGATATTGACCGCATAGCTGAGAATGAGCGCCTGATTGCGCACCAGCCAGCCGCCGGCGTTATGAATGCCGTCTACGACGTTTAAGTCTTCCATTTGAGAGCCCTGTTGTTGAATTCCCTGCCGGGAAGATCAAATCACAGCCAGAAAATTCCGGCAAACCAGCTATCAAGGGTAAACAACATTCGGCGAATATGCCAAATCTGCGTTGAATTTGTTGCAAATTTAGGCGAAAAAGCCCAGCAGCGGCATAAAAAAAGGCCAGATCCGAAGATCTGGCCTGCGTTGTTAACCTGCGAAGCGGATTACAGACGATCGATAGCGTTCAGCTCTTTGAAAGCCTGCTCAAGGCGCACGACCATTGAGGCCTGCGCCGCACGCAGCCAGACGCGCGGATCGTAGTATTTCTTGTTCGGGCTGTCCGGACCCTGCGGGTTGCCGAGCTGCGCCTGCAGATACTCTTCGTTCTTTTTGTAGTACTGCAGAATACCGTCCCAGGTTGCCCACTGGGTGTCGGTATCGATGTTCATTTTGATCACGCCGTAGCTGATCGACTCTTCGATTTCCGCTGCAGAAGAGCCGGAACCGCCATGGAAAACGAAGTCCAGCGCGTTGTGCGGCAGGCCATGTTTCTCACAGACGTATTTCTGCGAGTCGCGCAGAATGGTCGGGGTCAGCTTAACGTTGCCCGGCTTGTACACGCCGTGCACGTTGCCGAAAGAGGCCGCGATAGTGAAGCGCTTGCTGATTTTGCTCAGTTCGGTGTAGGCGTAGTCTACGTCTTCCGGCTGGCTGTAGAGGGCAGAAGCGTCAACGTGGCTGTTGTCCACGCCATCCTCTTCACCGCCGGTCACGCCCAGCTCGATTTCCAGCGTCATGCCCATTTTGTCCATGCGCGCCAGGTACTTGCTGCAAATCTCGATGTTCTCTTCCAGCGACTCTTCAGAGAGGTCGATCATGTGAGAAGAGAACAGCGGTTTGCCGGTTTTCTGGAAGTGCGCTTCGCCTGCGTCCAGCAGACCGTCGATCCACGGCAGCAGTTTTTTCGCGCAGTGGTCGGTGTGCAGGATAACCGGCACGCCATACTGTTCAGCCATCAGGTGAACGTGATGCGCGCCTGCGATAGCGCCGAAAATCGCCGCGCCCTGCGGCTTGTCGGTTTTGAAACCTTTACCGGCGATAAACGCGGCGCCGCCGTTAGAGAACTGGACGATAACCGGCGCTTTTACTTTCGCGGCGGCTTCCAGTACGGCGTTGATTGAGTCGGTGCCGACGCAGTTTACCGCTGGCAGCGCGAATTTGTTCTCTTTCGCTACCTGGAAGATCTTCTGAACGTCATCACCAGTGACAACGCCGGGTTTAACGAAATCAAAAATTTTAGACATGATTGTGTCCTGTTTCGTGACCGACTATCCCCTGTGGGGACAGCGCTTTAAACGCCCAACGGGGCAAGTCTTCAGGCGACGCGCCAGGCGTCGCCCCCAAAGGATTACTGCTTAGCACGCTCTTCCAGCATGGCGACCGCAGGCAGTTTTTTGCCTTCGACGAATTCCAGGAATGCGCCGCCGCCGGTAGAGATGTAAGAGATTTTGTCTTCAATGCCGAACAGGTCGATAGCCGCCAGGGTATCGCCGCCGCCTGCAACAGAGAAGGCTTCGCTGTCTGCAATGGCGTTCGCCACGATTTCGGTGCCCTTACGGAAATTCGGGAACTCGAACACGCCGACCGGACCATTCCACAGAATGGTTTTGGCTTCTTTCAGCACTTTCGCCATCGCCTGCGCGGTTTCGTCGCCGAAGTCCATAATCTCTTCGTTATCCGCTACTTCGGAAACCTTTTTCACCGTTGCTGGCGCAGTTTCAGAGAATTCCGTGCCGACGCGCGAGTCGGTTGGAACCGGAATGCCGTACTGGTCGCGCAGGCCTTTCGCCGCTTCGACGAAGTCCGGCTCGTAGAGCGATTTGCCGACGTTGTTGTCGATAGCGACGAAGGTGTTGGCGATGCCGCCGCCGACGATAACGGTGTCAGCGATTTTCACCAGCGACTGCAGCACGTCGAATTTGGTCGATACTTTTGAGCCACCGACCACCGCCACCAGCGGACGCTCCGGGTTGCTCATCACTTTGCCCAGCGCTTCCAGCTCGGCTGACAGCAGCGGGCCTGCACAGGCGATCGGCGCGAATTTGCCGACGCCATGCGTTGAGGCCTGCGCGCGGTGCGCGGTGCCGAAAGCGTCCATCACGAAGACGTCGCACAGCGCGGCATATTTTTTCGACAGCGCTTCGTCGTCTTTCTTCTCGCCTTTGTTAAAGCGAACGTTTTCCAGCACCACCAGCTCGCCCGCGCCGACTTCCACGCCGTCGAGGTAATCTTTTGCCAGGGTAACGTTGGTACCGTTCAGTTTTTCTTTCAGATAGTTAACAACAGGCAGCAGGGAGAATTCTTCGTTGTATTCACCTTCGGTCGGGCGACCCAGGTGAGAGGTGACCATCACTTTTGCGCCCTGTTTCAACGCCGATTCGATGGTAGGCAGAGAAGCACGGATACGTGCGTCTGACGTCACTTTCCCTTCTTTTACTGGTACGTTGAGATCGGCACGGATCAGAACGCGCTTACCAGCCAGATCCAAATCGGACATCTTAATTACAGACATGGTGAACCCTCTCGTTGATTCTCATAAGTTTTGCCAGGCGCAAACCGCGCCTTACCTGAAACCGCTTGCGGCCATCGCTAACGTCGTGTCGAGCATTCGGTTAGCAAAGCCCCATTCGTTGTCACACCAGACCAGGGTCTTGATCAGGTGCTGACCGCTGACCCGCGTTTGCGTGCCGTCCACAATGGCACTGTGCGGATCGTGGTTAAAATCTACTGAGACTAACGGTAATTCCGTATAGTCAACTATACCACGAAATGCCCCTTCTGACGCGTTTTGCAGCAGCGCGTTGACCTCGCAGGCCCTTACCGCCTCGCGTACGGAGACGCTGAGATCGATGGCCGTCACGTTGATAGTAGGCACGCGTACCGCAATCGCTTCAAAGCGATCGGCGAATTTCGGAAAAATACGGGTAATCCCGGCGGCCAGTTTGGTGTCGACCGGAATAATCGACTGGCTGGCAGCGCGCGTGCGGCGCAGGTCGCTGTGATAGGCGTCAATGACCTGCTGATCGTGCATCGCCGAGTGGATGGTGGTCACGGTGCCCGACTCGATGCCGAAGGCGTCGTCCAGCAGTTTGATCACCGGGATAATGCAGTTGGTGGTGCAGGAGGCGTTGGAGACGATGCGGTCAGTTTGTTTAAGAGCCTGTTCGTTCACGCCGTACACCACGGTGGCGTCGAGATCGCTGCCGCCCGGATGGGAGAAAAGCACCTTCTTCGCGCCCGCCTGCAGATGCGCCTCGCCGTCCGCCCGGCTGCCGTAGACGCCGGTACACTCCAGCACCACGTCGACGTTAAGCTCGCGCCACGGCAGCGCGTCGATAGCGGCGTGATGCAGAATGCGGATGGTATCGTCGCCGACCCACAGCAGATCGCGCTCCTGACGCACGTCGAAGGCGAAGCGGCCGTGGCTGGTATCATACTTCAGCAGGTGCGCCATGCCGGCCGCCTCCGCCAGTTCGTTAATCGCCACCACGGTAATTTCGGCGCGACGCCCGGTCTCATAGAGGGCGCGCAGTACGTTGCGCCCAATGCGGCCAAAGCCATTTATCGCCACCCGAATGGTCATCTTTTCTGCCACTTCCTGCTAATAAACGTGCCGATAGCCTGAGCGTTTCACGCGGGTTTGTACAGGAGATTTTCGCGCGCTCCGCGCCGAAATCGCTGCTAAAAAACGGCTAACTGAAACGGTTCAGCTACAATAAAGCATGGAAGGAATAACGGGAATGACTGCGATCAAATGCGCCACTGATTATTGGATCTGCGTCACATTTTTGCCCACACGTATGCTATTACTTGAGGAATAATTCAGCCGGCCATAAAAAAGGGACGCCTGTTGGCGTCCCTCTCTCTTCAGGCTAAGGGCTTATGATGCCAGCACCGCTTTCGCCTGTGACACTACGTTGTCAACGGTGAAACCAAACACCTCGAACAGCTTCTCGGCCGGTGCAGATTCGCCGAAGGTAGTCATGCCGACCACCGCGCCGTGTAGGCCGGTGTAGCGCTGCCAGTAGTCGGCGATGCCCGCTTCAATAGCGACGCGCGCGCCGATCGCTTTCGGCAGTACCGCTTCGCGGTAGGCAGCATCCTGCTTGTCGAAGGCGTCGGTAGAAGGCATGGAAACCACGCGCGCTTTGACCCCTTCGCTGCTCAGCTTGTCCCAGGCCGCAACCGCCAGCTCGACTTCAGAACCGGTGGCGATCAGGATCAGCTCCGGCTGACCGTCGCAATCTTTCAGGATGTAGCCGCCGCGCGCGATGTTCGCCAGCTGCTCAGGCGTACGCTCCTGCTGCGCCAGGTTCTGGCGAGAGAAGATCAGCGCGCTCGGGCCATCTTTGCGCTCGATAGCATATTTCCACGCCACCGCGGACTCAACCTGGTCGCACGGGCGCCAGGTGCTCATGTTCGGCGTGGTGCGCAGGCTGGCCAGCTGCTCGACCGGCTGGTGCGTCGGGCCATCTTCGCCCAGACCGATAGAGTCGTGGGTATAGACCATGATCTGACGGATCTTCATCAGCGCCGCCATACGCGCCGCGTTGCGCGCATACTCCACGAACATCAGGAAGGTCGCGGTGTAAGGCAGGAAGCCGCCGTGCAGCGCGATGCCGTTGGCGATAGCGGTCATACCGAACTCGCGCACGCCGTAGTGAATATAGTTGCCCGCCAGGTCAACGTTGATCGGCTTAGAGCCGGACCACATAGTCAGGTTGCTCGGCGCCAGGTCGGCAGAACCGCCCAGATATTCCGGCAGCAGCTTGCCGAACGCTTCGATTGCGTTCTGCGAGGCTTTACGGCTGGCGATTTTCGCCGGATTCGCCTGCAGCTGCTCGATGAACTTCTGCGACTCTTCCTGCCAGTTAGCCGGCAGCTCGTTGCTGACGCGACGTTTGAACTCGGCGGCCAGCTCCGGGAACGCCTGCGCGTAAGCGGCGAATTTCTCGTTCCACTGCGCCTCTTTCGCCTGGCCGGCTTCTTTCGCATCCCACTCGGCGTAGATCTCCGACGGGATCACGAACGGCGCGTGCGCCCAGCCCAGCTGCTTGCGAGTCAGCGCCACTTCGTCGTCGCCCAGCGGCGCGCCGTGCGAGTCATGGGTGCCAGCTTTGTTCGGCGAGCCGAAGCCGATAACGGTTTTGCACATCAGCAGCGAAGGCTTATCGCTCACCGCTTTCGCTTCGTCGATCGCCTTCGCGATAGCGTCCGCATCGTGGCCGTCTACGCCGCGCACTACGTGCCAGCCGTAGGCTTCAAAGCGCTTCGCGGTGTCATCGGTGAACCAGCCGTCGATATGGCCGTCGATAGAGATGCCGTTGTCGTCATAGAAGGCGACCAGTTTGCCCAGCTTCAGGGTGCCAGCCAGCGAGCAGACTTCGTGCGAGATGCCTTCCATCATGCAGCCGTCGCCCATAAACACATAGGTGTTGTGATCGACGATGTCGTGGCCCGGACGGTTGAACTGCGCCGCCAGCGTGCGCTCGGCGATAGCGAAGCCGACTGCGTTGGCGATGCCCTGGCCCAGCGGGCCGGTGGTGGTTTCCACGCCTGGGGTGTAGCCGTATTCCGGGTGACCTGGAGTTTTTGAATGCAGCTGGCGGAAGTTCTGCAGCTCGCTCATTGGCAAATCGTAGCCGGTGAGGTGCAGCAGGCTGTAAATCAGCATCGAGCCGTGGCCGTTGGAGAGCACGAAGCGGTCGCGATCGGCCCACAGCGGGTTGGTGGGGTTATGGTTCAGGTAGCCGCGCCACAGCACCTCGGCAATATCTGCCATACCCATCGGGGCCCCCGGATGTCCCGATTTGGCTTTCTGTACTGCGTCCATACTTAACGCGCGAATGGCGTTGGCAAGCTCTTTACGAGAGGGCATTTTCTACTCCAGGTCGGATTAATGATTCGCCTATTTAACTCATTGTTATTAATGATTTATCGGGCAAAACAAGGAAAAAGTCGCTCATCAATGTACATGAAAATCGGGGCAAAAGTACATGCCGCGCCGTGCTAAATGTCGCCGCTCCGTCTGGCATTTACGGCAATGTCTGCTAGCGAAGTGGCCGACGACAGGCTATAACCCACTCTTTACCGTATCTGACCCTTTTTCAGATACCTGCTTTTCTGACCTTGTTACCCACAGGATGTACGCATGACGATCAAGACAGGCATCATGGCAATCAGCCTCGCGGCGCTGCTCAGCGGCTGCCAGGGCATGGACAATAACGCGCTGCTGCAGTCGGGCGCGCAGGCTTTTCAGGCCTACACCCTTAACGACGAGCAGGTAAAGCAGCTCAGCGATCAATCCTGCGCGCAGATGGATAAAGAGAACCAGCTCGCGCCCGCCGACAGCACCTACCAGCAGCGCCTGAAAAAAATCGCCGCCGCGCTGGGCGACAACATCAACGGCACGCCGGCCAACTACCGCGTCTACGTCACCAAAGACGTCAACGCCTGGGCGATGGCCAACGGCTGCATCCGCGTCTACAGCGGCCTGATGGATATGATGGACGACAACGAGGTCGAAGGCGTGCTGGGGCATGAGATGGGACACGTCGCGCTGGGTCACACGCGCAAGGCGATGCAGGTCGCCTTCGGCACCACGGCGGCGCGCACCGCGGCCGCATCCGTAGGCGGCGTGATCGGCTCGCTGTCGCAGTCGCAGCTGGGAGATCTGGGCGAAAAGCTGGTCAACGCGCAGTTCTCGCAAACCCAGGAGTCGCAGGCGGATGACTACTCTTACGATCTACTGAAGAAACGCGGTATCGATCCGATGGGGCTGGCGACCAGCTTTGAGAAGCTGGCGAAAATGCAGCAGGGTCAGCAGAGCAGCCTGTTTGATTCGCATCCCGACTCCGCGGCGCGCGCGCAGCATATTCGCGAGCGCATCGCGGCGGACGCCGGAAAATAAGCGAGCGCGCGCCGCCGTGCGGCGGCGCGCGTGGAAACTAGCGCTTAAAAAGCTGATCGACCATCGATCCCAGATCGAGCTGCTTGTCGTGCAGAGTTTGATCGTCCATCTGGCCCTGCGGCGACATGCGGTCAACCAGGTGCGGCAACAGCTCCGCCAGCTTGCCGGAGGCGCCATTCACGTCGGTGCCCAGCTTCTGCGCCAGCGACTGCATCGCCTCTTCGCCGAACGCCGACTGCAGCTGCCCGCCGCTGACCGACTGGTTGCTGCCGGTGCCGATCCATGAACTTAAAATTTCGCCCAGGCCGCCCTGCTGGAACTTCTGCAGCAGCACCTGTACCCCGCCCTGCTCCTGCACCCAGTTCCAGACCGCTTCCAGTTCGCCTAAGGTATTGCGTCCGTTGCCGTTGCCTAAAGCGCCGACTAATTCATCAAGTAAGCCCATCATGCTCTCCGTTACGGTTAAAACCGGGCGCGCGAGTGCGCCCGGATCTAAGGGTTATTCGCCTTTGTTCGCCGCCTGCACGTGCAGCATATCGAGCGCCAGCGTAGCGGCGGCCAGCGAGGTGAGATCGGCGTGGTCGTAGCCTGGCGCCACTTCCACCAGATCCATGCCGACAATGTTCAGGCCCTGCAGGCCGCGTACCAGTTTGGTCGCCTTGTCGGTAGTCAGGCCGCCGATGACCGGCGTGCCGGTGCCGGGCGCGTGCGCCGGATCCAGACAGTCGATGTCGAAGGTCAGGTACACCGGCATATCGCCAACGGTGCGCTTCACTTCCGCCAGGATATCGTCGACGCTGCGATCGTTGACCTGCGCCGCATCCAGCACGTTAAAGCCGAGGCTCTTATCGAACTCGGTGCGGATGCCGATCTGCACCGAGTGTTGCGGATCGATCAGCCCCTCTTGCGGCGCGGTAAAGAACATGGTGCCGTGATCGAACGTCGGGCCGTTGGAGTAAGTATCGGTATGGGCGTCGAAATGCACCAGCGCCAGCTTGCCGAAATGCTTCGCATGGGCGCGCAGCAGCGGCAGCGTCACGTAGTGATCGCCGCCGAAGGTCAGCATGCGCTTGCCGTTCGCCAGCAGTTTTTCCGCGTGCGCCTGTAATTTGTCAGAGAGATCCTGCGAATCGCCGAAGGCGTAAACCAGATCGCCGCAGTCCACCACGTTGAGACGCTGACGCAGATCGAACTGCCACGGCCAGCGGCACCCTTCCCAGGCGAGGTTGGTGGAGATCTGACGGATCGCGCCCGGTCCCAGACGGCTGCCCGGACGGCCAGAGGTCGCGGCGTCGAAAGGCACGCCGGTGATGACCCACTCGGCGTCGCTGTCGTAAGGCTGGAAGTTGACCGGAAAACGCATGAAGCCGAAGGCGTTTGAAACCAGCGAATTGTCGTACTGATTGCCCAGGGTGTTATACATAAATTATCCTCGCTGCCGCATGGCATTAAGTTACAGGTGAAGGCCAGATAAAAAAAATCCCCTCCGCGTCGTTAAGCCCGACGAGGAAGGGATGTTTGCGTTGCCGCAGTTTACGCAATTATTGCGGAGTTCGGCGCGCGCTGCAATGCGCGACGCGCCGGAAACGCGTTTGTTGAGATCGCATTAACGTTCTCGCAGCGCCTCTTTGGCGCGGTTAAACGGCTTGACCAGATAGTCCATCACCGTTTTCTCGCCGGTCTTGATATCGACCGTAGAGACCATGCCGGGACTAATGGCGAAGCGGCGTCCCGCTTTGTTCTGCACGTAGTCGGTATCGGTGCGGATAAAGACGCGATAGTAGTAGATCTCCGGCTTCACCTCATCCTGAATGGTGTCGGGCGAGATGCTCTCCACCACGCCGTGCAGCCCGCCGTAGATCGCGTAGTCGTAGGCGGAGATCTTCACCAGCGCCTTCTGGCCCGGATGGATAAAGGCGATATCGCGCGGCGAGAGGCGCGCCTCGATCAGCAGGCGGTCATCCATCGGCACGATATTCATCAGCTCGCCGTTGGGCGGGATCACCCCGCCGACGGTGGTGACCTTGATGTTTTTTACGATGCCGCGCATCGGCGAGCGCAGGGTCAGGCGGCTGACGGTATCTTCGCGTCCCTTCACCGTTTGCGCCAGGCTGTCCGCTTCCGCCGACGCCTTCGCCAGATCCTCGCGCGCCTGCACGTAATACTGCGAACGCATATCGGTGAGCTTCAGCTCCAGATCGGACTTGTCGCGCTGCAGCCGCAGCACCTCGACGCTGCTGGCGGCGCCGCTTTTCGCCAGCCGCTGGGTAATGCCCAGCTCGCGGTTGGCCAGCCCGAGGGACTGCTGGATCTGCGCCGTCGCGTCTTTTAACTGCGCGCGTCGGGTGGTGTAGAGCCGGGTTTCCGAAGCGATCAGATCGGGAAAGGCCTTTAGCTCGTCGGGAAAGCGCAGAGGCTGATCGTTCACCTCGGCGTAGAGCCGCGCGCTGGCCGCCAGCGCGGCCCGGTAGCGCGCCGCGCTTTCGCCGACGCTGGATACGGATCGCGTCGGATCGAGCTTCGCCACGATCTGCCCCGCCTCGACCCGATCCCCTTCATGCACGTTAAGCTCGGCGAGGATCCCGCCTTCCAGCGAGCTCAGCACCTGATCGCGCGAGCTGGGGATCACTTTGCCGGTGCCGGTCGATACCTCGTCCAGCACGCCGAACCATGCCCAGATCAGACCCGCCATCAGCAGAAAAAAGCTGATGACGATCAGGCGCACCGAGCCGCTGTAGTAGGCTTCCGAACGCAGATCGCCGTTAAGATCGTCTGAGGTCTCCGCTTCGGGCGCCACCAGCCGCAGTTTGGTCGATAGCTCACTCATGCCTGATCCTCCGGACGATTGAGCGCCGGCCGCGCAGGCGGCAGGGCGCTCTCTTTCGGGCTGTCCATCACCAGCTGCCCCTCTTTTAATACCAGCACGCGATCCACCAGCGCGAGAATGGCGGCGCGGTGAGTCGCCACCACCAGCGTGCGGCCGTTGAGCCACTGGCCGAGCCGTTCGATAAACTCTTTTTCGGTGTGGTCGTCCAGCGAGGCGGTCGGCTCGTCCAGCAGCACGATATTGGGATCGCGCAGCAGCATACGCGCCAGCAGCACCGACTGCCGCTGGCCGCCGGACAGTCCGACGCCGCCCTCCATCACCGGATGATCGAGCCCGAGCGGCAGCCGGCGAATAAAGTCCGCGCCGCCGCTCACCGTCAGCGCGGCGAAGATCGCCTCGTCGCTGGCGTGCGCCGCGCCCATCGTCAGGTTTTCGCGCAGCGTGCCGTGGAACAGCCGCGCGTTCTGCGTCATCAGGCCGACGTTGCGGCGCACGTCGGCGAGATCGATATGCGGCAGGCTCAGGTTGTCGAGGCGCAGTTCGCCGCCCACCAGATCCATGCCGCCGATCATCGCCTGCAGCAGCGTCGATTTGCCCGATCCGTTGCGGCCCAGCACGGCGACGCGTTCGCCCGGCTTGATGGTCAGGCTTTTGATGCGCAGCGCGATGGTGGCGGAGTCGCTGTAGTAGCGAAACATCGCCTCGCTGAACTGGTAGTGGCCGAACAGCACCGGGCAGTGAATGCGGGTTTCGTCTTTGCTGTTCTCGACCGGCAGCGCCATCAGCGCATCGAGGCTGGTTTTCGCCGCCTTGACCTGCTGCCAGCGCGCCAGTACGCCGCACAGGGTGCCCATCGGCGCGATCATGCGCGACGAGAGCAGCGACGCCGCGACGATAGCGCCGGTGGTGATGTCGCCGTTGATCACCATCGGCGCGCCGATCACGATCACGCTGGCATAAACCAGCCCCTGCACCGTCACGCCCCAGCTGATCAGCGAGTGCATCACTTTGCGCATCTCCACGCCGGACTGCGCGGTGATGCGGATATAGCTGTTCCACTGCTGCAGAAAGCGGTCCTCCGCCTGCATCAGCTTGATATCCTCCAGCCCCTGTACGCTCTCTACCAGCACCGCATTGCGCAGGGTCGACTCTTTCAGCGACTGATGCGCCAGCCTCGCCAGCGTTTTCTGCTTCAGCACGCCGGGCAGGATCATCAGGATCACCGCCACCGGCGCGATCCACGCCAGCTGCGGCGCGATAATCGCCATTACCAGCATAAACAGCAGGAAAAACGGCATATCGACGATCGAGCTGACGGTGGTCGAGGTCACCATTTCGCGGATCGCCTCCAGCTCGCGCAGCTGAGAGATAAAGGTGCCGGTGGATCGCGGAATCGCGCTGTTGCGCAGCCGCAGCGCATGGCCGAACACCCGGTCGGAGACGCGCATATCGGCGCGCTTGCCGAGCAGATCGGTCACGTGATCGCGCCCGACGCGCAGAATATAGGTAAAGATCACCGAGATAATCACCCCGCCGTAGAGCACGTAGAGCGTGGGGTAAGACTGCGCCGGGATCACCCGGTCATAGACCTGCATCGAGAAGATGATGCCCACCAGCGCCAGCAGGTTGATCAGGAAGGATCCCAGCATTACGTAGCCGTAGGGACGCAGATCGCGCAGCACCAGGCGCCGCAGCCAGTCGGGCTTAATGGTCTCCAGATAGCGGTCGACGCGGCTGTCTTTGGCGGCGGTGAGCGGGCGAAAAGCGGCGGCGAAGCGGATGTCGGGCAACAGCGTGCCGAGCGCCAGCGGCGTCGGCTGCTCGTCGCCGCTGAAGTGCACCCGCACTTCATCTTCGCCGTCGAAGCTGACGATGACCCCGACCTGGCCATCTGTCAGCTCCACCGCCAGCGGCAGCCGCCAGTGGTTAATCTCCCACTTATTATCCTGGTAAAGCTGCAGCGACATGCCCGCCTGGCGCGCCAGATGGCGCAGCGCCTTGTCGCGCGTCTGTTTGCCCTGCCACTCGCTGGCGGCGAGGATCATGCCCGGCGAACAGGGCAGACGATAGTGCGCGGCGATCAGGATAATGGCTGTTGCCCAGCCCTGGAGCGGCACTCCGCCTTCGTCTCCCTCGGGCTTGCCGGCGGGCGAATCTGGAAGCTGCATTTGCGTCATGGCTGGATCTCCACGGACTGGATCCGCTGATTATTCAGGGCGAACGCCGACCGCATATGGCCGGTGCTGTAAAGGCAGTCGAGCTGCAGCGCGCGCAACTGGCTGATGGTTTGCTGCAGCGTAAAGCGCGTCTGGAACACCTCCTGCTCGGCGTTGAGCACGTCGAGCAGCGGGCGAGTGCCGAGCTGCAGATATTGATCCTGATAAAGCTCCTGGGTTTTCTCCCCCAGCCGCTGCTGCCGCGCCTGAATCGCCAGGCTGAGCGCCAGGCTTTGCGACTGGCTCTGCGATTCGTTTAGCTGCTGGCGCGCCTTCAGCCGCGCCGAATTGACCGCCGCGTTGGCCGCGGTCAGCGCGTTGGCGGCGGCGTTGCGGCTGGCGGTCATACCGCCGCCCTGATAGAGCGGCATCTCAACTTTGACCCAGGCGGAATATTGCGTGCGATCCAGCGTCTCGCTGCTGGCGTAGTGATTATTGAGGTAGTGCGTTACCTGCGGCTCCAGCGAAATAGTGGGCAGCATCTGCGCGTTGGCGTTGTCCAGCTTTGCCTGCGCCTCGTTGGCCTGCGCCCAGGCGGCCAGCACCGCCGGAATAGTACGGTCGTCGCTTTTCGCGGCGTCACAGGAACGCGCCAGGCTGGCGGGAAAGTCGTCGCTGACCTTTTTCACCAGCGGCCAGCCGAGATAGGTCGCCAGCGTGGCGCGCCAGCGGTCGAGATTGGCCTGATACTGCGTCAGCACGGTGCGCGCCCCTTCGATACGCGCGTCGGTTTGCGTGGCGTCGGAGAGCGAGGCGGCGCCTTCATTGTTGCGCTGACGCGCGAGATCGCCGATTTTCATCAGCGCCGATAGCTGCTCCTGGGCGATCTTCACCAGCTGCTGATAGCCCTGCACCTGCACCAGCGCCGCGGCCGTGTCGTGCGCGACGGTGTCGATGCTCACCAGCACGTTGGCCTGCTGCTGGGCGACGCCCGCCTCGGCGGAGCGCACCGAGCTGCTGACCTTGCCGAAGTCATAGAGCATCTGAGAGACCGACAGCACGAACGAGGGACTGTAGCCCTTCTCGCTGTAGCTGTTGCTGTAACCGTTATTCATGCCGCCGCTGATCTGCGGATAGTATTTGGCTTTCGCCACGTCCACCTGATCCGCCTGCTCAAGCAGCTTTCCCACCGCTTCGGCGATGTCGGGATGCCACTGGATCGCGCGCTGCACCGCCTGATTAATGGTCAGTGAGTCGGGCACGCGCGCCAGCGCCGGTTCGGCGCTTTCGCCGGTTAATGAAGGAAGATCCTGCTGTTTCGCCAGGCCGGTGGCGGTGATCTGGCTGGCCGACTGCATCAGGTCGCTGCCGGCCGCCAGAGAGGAAGTTGTAAAAAAAGCGATGCCAGCACAGAGAACGCTGAGCTTAAAAGAACGGCGATATGTTGCGCTTGATTGCATCCGATCCATCGTTTTCCACTCGTCAGTTAGAGAAAGGGGCGCATCCCTGCGCCCGATAATGCTTCCCTGCCAGACATCACGGCGATCAGACCGTGTGATTCTGGTGCGGCTGTTGCAGTAGCTCCTCCAGTGAAACGTTCACCCCTTCCAGCGTGACCAGTTGCGTACTGCTGTAGGCGGTGCCGGTGCCGTCGCGGTCGATCGACAGAACGGTATTGCCATCGGCGGTATGGTCTACCTTCACGAAGTCATTGACGTTGCTGGTCGCGTCGTTCCAGCCGACAAGCAAGCTGCTGATATCGATCTTGTCGCCGCTGGCGACAGAGAAATCGGTCCAGGTGTCATGCTCGTTGCCGCCGACGGCATCCGCGCTGTTGAGCAGGTGATACACCAGGGTATCGGCGCCCGCTCCGGCAGTGATGGTGTCGTCGTAGGCGCTGCTGGTCAGCGCATCCGCGCCTGCGGTTCCGGTAATAGTCGGATGCAGTTCGATGGTGAAGCTGTTGGTGGTAATGGTGCCGTCGGCTGCCGCCAGGCTATAGCTGAACACCTCTTTATGTACGATCCCCTGCACGTTTACGGCCGAGTTGAGCGCGTAGGTGTAGTGACCGTCGGCGGAGATGCTCAGAGTGCCGTAGTCGCCCGCCACCAGCGTGATGCCCGTGCTGCTGACGGCGGTGGTCAGACCCGCCTCGTTGGTGATGCTCAGCGCGCCGGTATGGGCCGCGCTGCTGTCGCCGTAGATGCTGCCGCTCGCCGTGGTGCCGTCATCGACGTGCGCTTCGGCAAACAGGCTGTTTACCGAGAAGAGCGTCGCGGCCGGGCCGTTGTGCAGGTTCACGGTCAGGGCGGCCGAGGTCACCGCGCCGCTGGCGTCGCGCACCGAGTAGGTGAACACATCCGTGGCCGGCACCGTGTCGACATCCAGCCCCGCTTTCAGCGCATAGGTGTAGTTACCTCTGGCGTCGACGGTCAGGGTGCCGTAGGTGGTGTTGATCACCGTGTTGCCGGTCGCTGCAATCGCGCTGCTGCCTACCGTGGTCACCAGCGTGCCTGTCGGTATCGTGCCGGCCACCGAGCTGGTGTCATTCGCCAGCAGGTTGCCCGTCACGGTCGCCGCCACCGTCACCGCCAGGGTGGTGATGTCGGAGGTGGTGGTCACGTTGGTGGACGGCAGGACGCCGACGCCGCTGCTGGTGCCCAGCAGCACCGCGTAGTTGCCGGTGCCGAGGTTGCTATAGGTGACGTTGCCGCCCGTCTGCGTCCCGACCGTCAGGAAGGTTGAGATGTAGTTGGCGTTGCTCGATTTCACCACCCAGGTGCCGTTCGCCTGCTGCTGATAGAGGTAGAGCGTATAGGTCGACGTCAGCGCCACCAGGCTGGTCGCCGAGGCGTGCAGCGTCACCGTACGGGTATCGCCCGCGCCCACGGTAAACTGATAGGCGTTTGCGCTTTGCAGCACGTCGAGCGTGACCGCGCCGCCCAGGTTAACGTTCAGCAGCGAAACACCGGTATGGCTGGTATTCGCGTTGGTAATCGTGCCGGTCTGCGTGGCGTAATCCACTTCGGTGACATCGTTAGCCGCCACCACGCGGATAGCGCCCAGCACCGTTGCGGCGGGCGATACGTTGCCTGCCTGGTCGGCCTGAGTGACCGACAGCGTCGCGCCAGTGGTCTGGGCGGTGGTCAGCGCCAGCGAGAAGCTGCCGTTGGCCGCCACGGTGCCGCTGCCGATGGCGTTGCCGCCCGCGTCGCGTACCGTCACCGTCGCGCCTGCCTCGCCGCTACCGGTCAGCGTGGTGCCTGCCGTGTTGATCGCCAGGCCGGTGACCGCCGTCGGCGCCACGTTGTCGATCGTCACGCTCGCCGTCGTGGTGCCGCTGACGTTGCCCGCCGTGTCGGTAACCGTGACGTTCAGCGCATGGGCGCCCTGCGTCAGCGTGGGGGTGGTGAAGCTCCAGGCGCCGCCGTTGCTGGCGGTCACGCTGCCCAGCAGCGCTGTGCCGTCATAGATCCTGACCAGCGCGCCCGCTTCCGCCGTACCGCTCAGTACCGGCGTGGTGTCGCGCGTCGCCCCGCCGCTCGGTACCGTGACGGTCGGCGTCACCGAGTCGTTGGTGATCACCAGGGTACTGGCTGCCGGCGCCGTGGTGTCGATGGTCAGGGTGGCGTTAACGCTCGGGCTGACGTTGCCCGCCGCATCGGTCGCGGTGACGGTCAGCGTGTGCGGGCCGCTCGCCAGCGTCGGGCTAATCAGGCTCCACTGCCCGTTGCTGCCCACCGTGGCGGTGCCCAACAGCGTGGTGCCCTCATAGACGCTAATCCGCGCGCCGACTTCGCCGCTGCCGCTCAGCAGAGGAGTGTTGTCGTTGGTAACGCCGCCGTTAGGAATGGTCACCGGCGTGCTGCCGTTGTTGTTGCTCACCGCCAGCGCCGTAACCGCCGCTGGCGCCGTGGTATCGACAATCACTGTGGCCGCCGTCGAACCGCTGACGTTGCCCGCCAGGTCGGTCACGGTCACGCTCAGCGGATGGGTGCCCTGCGTCAGCGCGCTGGTGGTAAAGCTCCACGCGCCGCTGGCGCCCGCCGTTGCTGTGCCCAGCAGCGTACCGCCGTCGAAAATGCTGACGCGGCTGCCCGCTTCCGCCGTACCGTTCAGGGTCGGCGTGTTGTCGTTAGTCGACCCGCCGTTCGCCACCACCGTGCCGGTGATGTCGTTGACGACCTGCAGCGTCGAGGCGGCTGGCGCCACCGTATCCACGGTAACGGAAACCGTGGCGGAGGCGGCGCTGGTGTTGCCCAGCGCGTCGCGCACCGTCACGCTCAGCGGATGCACGCCGTTGCTCAGCGCGCCGGTGGTGAAGCTCCACGCGCCGTTGGCGCCCGCCGTGGTGGAACCGAGCGCCGTGGTGCCGTCGAAGATCACCACGATAGCGCCCGCTTCCGCCGTGCCGCTCAGCGTTGGCGTATTGTCGTCAGTGACGGCGCCGTTCGCCAGGATGCCCTGAATCGCCCCAACGTTGTCGCTCACCGTCAGATCGGTGACCGCTGCTGGCGCCGTGGTATCCACGGTCAGCGTCAGCGTGGTCGGCGAGCTGGTGTTGCCGACCGCATCGGTGGCGGTGACGCTCAGGGTATGGGCGCCATCCGCCAGCGTCGGCGTGACGAAGCTCCACTGACCGTTGCTGCCCGCCGTCGTGCTGCCCAGCACCGTGGTGCCGTCGGTGATGGTGATGCGGCTGCCCGCCTCGGCGCTACCGGTGAGCGCCGGCGTGCTGTCGTTGGTGCTGCCGTTGCTGGCGATCGGCACCGGCGTGGTGCCGTTGTTGTTGCTTGCCGTCAGGGTAACAGCCGCTGGCGCCGTGGTGTCCACCACAATGCTGGCCGTGGTGGAGCCGCTAACGTTGCCTGCCGGATCCGTCACCGTCACGCGCAGCGCATGCGCGCCTTCGGCGAGGAGGCTTGAGGTAAAGCTCCACGCGCCGCCCGTGCCGACGGTCACGGTGCCCAGCGCCGTCGCGCCGTCATACACCGTGACGGTGCTGCCCGCCTCCGCCGTACCGCTCAGCACCGGCGTATTGTCGTTGGTCGATCCGCCATTCGGCACCGTCACGTTGGCGGCGTCGTTGGTGACCACCAGCGTCGACGCGGCTGGCGCGACGGTATCCACCGTCAGGGTAAACGGCGTCGCGGCGCTGGTGTTGCCCGCCGCGTTGGTCACCGTTACGTTGAGGGTATGCGCGCCGTTGCTCAGCGCGCCGGTAGTGAAGCTCCATGCGCCATTCGCGCCCGCGATCGCCGTGCCGAGCAGCGTAGCGCCGTCGTAAACGGCCACGATATTGCCCGCGCCGGTGGTGCCGCTAAGCGTCGGCGTGTTGTCGTCGGTGACCGCGCCGTTCACCAGGTTGCCCTGCGTCGCCCCGACGTTATCGTTAACCGTCAGATCGGCGACCGGCGCTGGCGCGGCGGTGGCGACCGTCAGCGTCAGCAGCGCGGCTTCGCTGGTGTTGCCCGCCGCATCGATGGCGGTCACGCTCAGGGTATGCGGGCCGTCGGCCAGCGTCGGCGTGGTGAAGCTCCACTGACCGTTGCTGCCCGCCGTGACGCTGCCCAGCACCGTGTTGCCGTCGGAGATAAAGATGCGGCTGCCCGCCTCCGCCGTCCCCGTCAGCACTGGCGTGCTGTCGTTGGTGGTGCCGTTACTGGCGATCGGCGTCGCCGTCGCGCCGTTGTTGTTGCTGGCGGTCAGGGTTACCGGCGCTGGCGCCACGGTATCGACCACCACCGTCGCGGTGCCGGACGGCACGCTGACGTTGCCCGCCGCATCGGTGACGCGAGCGCTCAGCGTGTGGGTGCCCTGTGCCAGCGCGCGGGAGACGAAGCGCCAGCTGCCGCCAGCGTCCGCCGTAACGGATCCGAGCGCCGTGGCGCCGTCATAGATGGTCACCAGGCTGCCCGCCTCGGCAGTGCCGCTGACCACCGGCGTGTCGTCATTGGTGAAGCCGCCGTTCGGTATCGCCGTATTGGTAGCGTCGTTGGTGATTGTCAGATTCGCGGCCGTCGCTGGCGCGATGGTATCCACGGTGAAGGCGATAGCGGCGGAGCGATCGCTCAGGTTGCCCGCCGCATCCGTTACCGTCACGCTCAGCGCATGCGGCCCGTTAGTCAGCAGCGGCGAGACGAAGCTCCATGCGCCGCCTGCTCCCGCCGTAGTCGAGCCGATGACGGTGTCGCCGTCATAGACGGTGACCAGCGCGCCAGCTTCGGTGGTGCCGCTCAGCTGCGGCGTGTTGTCGTTGGTGGCGGTGCCGTTGGCGATCTCCACCGGCGTGGTGCCGTTGTTGTTGCTCAGCAGCAGCGCGGTAGCCGCGGCTGGCGGCGTGATATCGACGGTAATGGCGATCGGACCAGCCGACGCGCCAGGGTTTCCTGTGGCATCTACCGTGGTAATGGTGAAGCTGTGCGCCCCCTCCGCCAGCGCAGCTGGCGTAAAGGTCCACACGCCGCCGGCGCCGACGGTGACGCTGCCCAGCGTGGCCCCGCCGTCAGCGATGGTAATCACGTCGCCGGCGGTCGCCTGACCGCTCAATACCGGCGTGGTGTCGCTGGTAGAGGCGCCGTTGGCCAGATTAACCAGCGTGCTGCCGCTGTCGTCGGTAAGCTGCAGCGTACTGGAAGTCGGCGGCAGGCCATTCTCAATGGTGATAGCGAATGGCGTGCTCGCCGCGCCGACGTTGCCTGCTACATCGGTCTGCGTAACGGTAAAGCTGTGCGGGCCGTTGCTCAGCGCGCCGGTGGTAAAGCTCCATGCGCCGCCGGCGCCCGCCGTTACCGATCCCAGCAGCGTGTCGCCGTCATAGACGCTGACGACGCTGCCCGCCTCCGCCGTGCCGCTCAGCGTCGGAGTGTTGTCATCGGTGACCGCGCCGTTGGCCAGCGGGCCGTTGGTGGCGCCCGCATCATCGCTCACCGCCAGATCGGCGATAACCGCAGGCGGCGTGAGATCGACGTTAATGGTGTAGGGCTGCGCCTCGGTGCTGACGTTGCCCGCCGCGTCGGTGACCGATACGGTAAAAGTATACTGCCCGTCGGTCAGCGTGCCGGTCTCGAAGCGCCAGACGCCGCTCTGGTTCACCGTAGCGGTGCCGAGCAGCGTGTCCCCTTCATAGATATTGACCGTAGCGCCCGCCTCGGCGGTGCCGCGCAGTACCGGCGTGTCGTCGTTGGTATAGCCGTCGCTGGCGATCAACACCGGCGTCGCGCCGTTGGTATCGTAGATATCAAAGGTCGCCACCGGCTGCGGCGGCGTGGTATCCACGGTCAGGGTGATGGATGAGGTGGAGCTGATATTGCCCGCCGCATCCGTTACGGTGACGTTCAGCGTATGCGCGGCGTCGGAGAGCGCCGGCGCTGGCGTAATGCTCCATGCGCCGCTGCCGTCCGCCGTCGCCGAGCCGACCGCCGTGGTGCCGTCGTAGACGGTAACCAGCGTGCCCGCTTCTGCCGTACCGCTGATGGCTGGCGTGCTGTCGTTGGTGATGCCGCCGTCGGCAATAATCGTGCCGCCGTCGTTGCGCACCGTCAGCGCGCCTGCCGGTTCCGGCGGCGTCACGTCGACCACAAAGGTAAAGGCTTCAGAACGCGCGCTGACGTTGCCGATCTCGTCGGTGACCGTGGTGCTCAGCGTATGGCTGCCGTCCGCCAGCGCAGGCGAGGTAAAGCTCCACGCGCCCTGGCCGTTTGCCGTCGCCGATCCGATCACCACGTCGCCGTCATAAAGGGTGACCAGGCTGTTGGCCTCTGCCGTTCCCGTCAGTACCGGCGTGTTGTCGCTGGTCGCGGCGTTCGGCGTCAGCACCACCGTTTCTGGGCCGTTATCGCTGCTGACCGTCAGCGCAGACGCGTCCGGCGCCAGGGTGTCGACGGTAAAGCCAATCGCCGCTGAAGGCGCGCTGGTGTTGCCCGCCGCATCGGTGAGAGTCACCGTCAGGCTGTGCGCGGCGTCGCTCAGCGTCGGCAGCGAGAAGCTCCACAGGCCGTTGGCGCCGACCGTGGTTGTGCCGAGAGCAAGGGCGCCATCATAAACGGTGACGATGCTGCCCGCTTCGCCGCTGCCGCTCATCAGCGGCGTGCTGTCGCTGGTGATGCCGCCGTCGACGATCGCCGTTGCCGCCCCGTTATCGCTGGTGAGGGCGATATCCGCCGCCGTTGCCGGCGCGGTGGCGTCGATAACCACGCTGATAGCGGCGGCGGCGCCGACATTGCCTGCCGCATCGACAGGCGTCACGGTAAAGGTATAGGTGCCGTCGTCAAGCGCAGGCGGGGTATAGCTCCAGCTGCCGTCGGCGTTGACCGCTACGCTGTCCAGCAGCGTGGCGCCATTATAGATGGCGACCGTGCCGCCCGCCTCAGAGAGGCCGCTCAGCACCGGCGTGTTGTCATCGGTAAGGCCGCCGTCCGGAATAGCCGTTGGCGTTGCGCCGCTGTCGTTGCTCAGCGCCAGGCTGGTTACGGCCGCAGGCGGCTGGGTATCGACGTTCAGCGCGATGACGCTGCTGGCCGGGCTGACGTTGCCGGCCGCATCTGTTACCACGGCGCTCAGGCTATGCGCGCCGTCGTTGAGCGTCGGCGCGGTAAAGCTCCAGCTGCCGTCGTCATTCACGGTGGCGCTGCCGAGTACCGCCGTGCCGTCCAGCACGGTAACGATGCTGCCTGCTTCGGCGCTGCCGCTCAGCACCGGCGTGTTGTCGTTGCTCAGGCCGCCGTCTGGGATGGTCGCGCCGGTAAGATCGTTAGTGAGCGTCAGCCCGGTAACGGCCTCAGGAGCGGCGGTATCGACGGTAAAGCCGACAGGCGGAGTCGTGCCGCTGCTGTTGCCCGCCGCGTCGGTAACGCTCACGCTCAGGCTGTGCGGCCCGCTCGCCAGCGTCGGCGTGGTAAAGCTCCAGCTGCCCTCCGGTCCTACGGAGACGGAGCCGATCGCCACATCGTCGTCATAAACGGTGACGACACTGCCCGCCTCGGCCGTGCCGGTTAGCTCCGGCCTGGCGTCGTTGGTGGCGCTGCCGTCCACAATCGGCACCAGCGTCAGGCCGTTGTTGTTGTTAACCAGCACGTTGTCGGCCAGCGCAGGGGCGGTGGTATCCACGCTGAAGCCCAGGGCTTCCGACGTGGGTCCGACGTTGCCCGCCGCATCGGTCACGACGGTGGTGAAGCTGTGCACGCCTTCGCCCAGCGCTGGCGACGTAAAGCTCCAGCTGCCGTCAGCGCCGACGGTGGCCGTGCCTAGCACGACCGTACCGTCAGAGACAGTGACCGTGCCGCCCGGCTCCGCTGTCCCGCTCAGCACCGGCGTCGCGTCGTTGGTCGCGCCGCCTGCCGCAATGACGACGCCGCTGGCATCGTTGGTCAGCAGCAGTGCGGTCGCTGCCGCAGGCGCGGCGGTGTCGACGGTAAAGCCGATCGCCTCAGACGGCGCGCTGCTGTTGCCGGTGGCGTTCGTTACCACCACGCTCAGACTGTGCGCGCCTTCGCTCAGGGTCGGCGCGGTGAAGCTCCAGCTGCCGTCGCCGCCGACCGTGGCCGTGCCCAGCACCGTGGGGCCGTCGGAAACGGTAACCGTGCTGCCCGCCTCCGCGGTGCCGCTCAGTACCGGCGTGGTGTCGTTGGTCTGGCCGCCCGCTGCAATCGTCGTGCCGCTGGCGTCGTTAGTGAGCGCCAGATCCGCCGCCGCCGCTGGCGGCGTCAGATCCACGGTGAAGAAGTAGGCCGCCGACGCCGGACCGATATTGCCGGCAGCATCGGTGACGGTGGCGGTCAGGCTGTGATCGCCCGCCGCCAGCGCCGGAGAGGTAAAGCTCCAGCTGCCGTCGCTGTTCACCGCCACGGAGCCAAGTGCGATGTCGTTGTCATAAAGGGTAACGATGCCGCCCGGTTCGGCGGTGCCGCTCAGCACCGGCGTGGTATCGCTGGTGGTGCCGTTCGCAGGGATCGCCGCGCCGGTCTGATCGTTATTCAGCGTCAGGCTGAGCGCCGCCGCCGGCGGCAGGGTATCGACCGTAAAGCTCAGCGCATCGGTCGGCGCGCTGACGTTGCCCGCGCTATCGGTGACGGTCGCCGTCAGGCTATGCAGGCCGTCATCCAGCGCCGGAGAGGTAAAGCTCCAGTTGCCGTCCGCGTCGGCGGTGACCGAGCCCAGCACGGTGTCGCCGTCGGAAACGGTCACCAGGCTGCCGGCATCGGCGCTACCGCTCAGCACCGGCGTCGCGCTGTTGGTGAGTCCGTCCGCAGGAATAGCCGCACCGCTCTCGTTGCTGAGCAGCAGATCGGCCGCTACCACCGGCGGCGTGGTGTCGATGGTCGTCGTCAGCGCATCAGAAGCCGGACCGACGTTGCCCGCCGCGTCAGTGACGGTAGCGGTCAGGCTATGATCGCCTTCGCTCAGCGCCGGCGACGTAAAGCTCCAGCTGCCGTCGCTGTTCACCGTTGTGGAGCCGAGCGCGGCGGCGCCGTCGTAAACGGTAACAATGCCGCCCGTCTCCGCAGTGCCGCTCAGCACCGGCGTCGGATCGTTGGTCACGCCGCCAGAAACCGGCACAGGGGTGCCGCTCTGGTCGTTGCTAAGCTGCAGCCCGGTCGGCGCCGCTGGCGGCGCGGTATCCACCGTCACCAGGATCGGCGCGGTGGCGGCGCTGCTGTTGCCCGCCGGATCGGTGACCACGGCGGTCAGGCTGTGATCGCCGTCGGCCAGCGTCGGCGTGGTATAGCTCCAGTTGCCGTCGTTGTCCGCCGTGACGCTGCCGAGCACGGTGCCGCCGTCGGAGAGGATCACGGTGCTGCCCGGCTCAGCGGTGCCGCTTAATACCGGCGTCACGTTGTTGGTGGCGTCGCCCGAGACGAGCGGCGCACCATCGTTGCTCAATACCACATCCGCAGGCAGAGCCGGCGGCTGGGTGTCAACGGTGATGGCGACAGGCGTGGAGGCCGGTCCGGCGTTGCCGGCCGCGTCGGTGACCACGGTGGTCAGGCTGTGGCTGCCGTCAGAAAGCGTCGGCGTAGTAAAACTCCAGCTGCCGTCGGTGCCGGCCGTCGCCGTGCCCAGCACCTGATCGCCGTCGGAAACGGTGACGGTGCTGCCCGGTTCGGCGCTGCCGCTCAGCACAGGCGTATTGTTGCTGGTCGGCGTATCAGTCGCGATCGGATCGCCGCTGGCATTCGTCAGCGTCACGTCGGTCGCGGCGGCTGGCGCAGTGGTGTCGATGGTCAGGGTCAGCGGCGCGGACTGAACCAGGTTGCCAGTGGCGTCGGTGTAGCTGGCGAGGAAGCTATAGGTGCCGTCCGCCTGCGCCGCAGGCGTAAAGCTCCACTGCCCCACGGCATCAGCGGTGACGCTGCCCAGCACCGTATCGCCGCTGAAGATCGTGACCAGAGCGCCCGCCGTCGCCAGGCCGCTCAGGATCGGCGTCGCATCGGAGGTAACGGCGCCATCGGCCAGCGAAACCAGCTGGCTGCCGCTGTCGTCGGTCGCCTGCAGAGAGGCGGTGGCCGGCGGCAGATCCGCCTGAATATTCAGATTAAAGGCTGGCGTCGCCAGGCTGACGTTGCCCGCCGCGTCGGTGACGGTCACGGTCATGCTGTGATTGCCGTTACTTAGCGCGGCGGTGGTCAGGCTCCAGTTGCCTGCGGCATCCGCCGTGACGGTGCCGAGCAGCACGTCGCCGTCATAAACGATGACGAGCGCGCCCGCTTCCGCCTGGCCGCTGAGGGTCGGCGTGCTGTCGTCGGTGGTGTCGCCGGAGGTGAGAGGCCCCTGGCTGCCGCCGACGTCATCGCTTACCACCAGGCCGCTGGCGGCGGCTGGCGGCGTGGTATCGACGGTAAAGGTCAGCGGCGCGGAGGCCGGGCCGACGTTACCGGCGAGGTCGGTCTGAGTGGTGGTGAGGCTATGCGGCCCTTCCGCCAGCGCCGGCGAGGTAAATTGCCAGTTGCCGCTGGCGTCCACCGTGGCGGTGCCCAGCAGGTTGCCGTTGTCGGAAACAGAGACGGTGCTGCCCGGCTCGCCCGTGCCGCTCAGTACCGGCGAGACGTCGCGGGTGGCGCTGCCGTCACCGATCGGCGTGCTGGTGCTGCCGCTGTCGCCGGTAAGCTGCAGGTTATCGGCCGCGCTCGGCGCAATGGTATCGACGGTGATATTCAGCGGACCGGCGTTGGTGGTCGCGCCGTCAGGCCTGACGATGGTGGCATAGAAAGCGTGCAGGCCGTTCGACAGCGAGAAGAGCCGGAAAGACCACTGGCCGCTGCCGTCTGCCGTGGTGCTGCCTATCAGCGTCTGGCCGTCGTAGAGCGTAACCACGCTATTCGGATCGGCGAGGCCGCTCAGCACCGGGCTGTCGTTATTGGTCGTGGCGCCGTCGATCAGCGGCGCGACGGTAGAGCCGGTTTCATTGACCGCCTCCAGCGGCGTGCTCGCTGGCGGCAGCGTGCCGTCAACGGTGAGCGCGAAGGCGTCAGACGCCGCGCCGACGTTGCCTGCTGGATCGGTGAGAGTGGTCGTCAGGCTGTGCGCGCCGCTGCTCAGGGTCGGCGTGGTAAAGCTCCAGCTGCCGTCGGTGTCGACGGTGGTGTAACCCAGCACGACCTGGCCGTCATAAATCGTCACCAGCGCGTTTGGCTCGCCCTGACCGCTCAGGGTCGGGGTGCGATCGTCCGTAGTGTCGCCCGAGGCGAGCTGGCCTGTGGCATCCCCGTAGTTATCGGTAACCACCAGATTGCTCACCGCCGCAGGCGCGACGGTATCAACGTTAAAGGCCAGCGGCGCGGAGGCCGGGCCGCTGTTGCCCGCTAAATCGGTTACCGTGGCGGTCAGGCTGTGTCCGCCATCGCCCAGCGCCGGGCTGATAAAGCTCCAGCTGCCGTCGGCGTTGACCGTCGCGCTGCCCAGCACGTTGTTGCCGTCGCTTACGGTAACGGTGCTGCCCGGTTCAGCGCTGCCGCTCAGGGTCGGCGTGGTGCTGCTGGTGGAACCGCCTGCCCCTATCGGCTGTAGCGTGCCGCCGCGGCTATCGCTCAGCACCAGATCGACGATCGCCGCCGGCGGCGTGCTGTCGACGTCAAAGGTGATCGGCGCGGAGGCGTTGCTGACATTGCCCGCCGCATCGGTCACGGTGGCGCTCAGGCTGTGGGCGCCCTCGCTCAGCGCAGGCGTGGTAAAGCTCCAGCTGCCGTCTGGACCGACGGCGGCGCTACCGAGTACGTTGCCGCCGTCGGAAACGGTGACAATGCTGCCCGGCTCAGCCGTGCCGCTCAGCACAGGCGTCGTATCATTGGTCGCGCCCGTAGTGACCGGCACCAGCGCGCCGCTGGCGTCGCTGCTCAGCTGCAGCCCGCTGACCGCATCCGGCACGACGCTGTCGATGGTGATATTCAGCACGGGCGAAGGCGTCAAGCTGCCGTCCGCGTTGGCGGTGTCGGCGCGGAAGGCGTAGCTACCCTCTTCCAGCGCCGCTGGCGTGAAGCTCCACTGACCGGCCGCATCGGCGGTGACGCTGCCGATGACCGCGTCGCCGTTATAGAGCGTCACCAGCGCGCCCGCAGTGGTCAGGCCGCTCAGCACCGGCGTAGTGTCGCGCGTGGTGTCGCCGTCAGCCAGTTCTACAAGGGTGCTGCCGCTGTCGTCGGTCACTACCAGCGAGGCGGTGGCTGGCGGCACGCCGGCGTCAACGGTGAGATCGAACGGTGTTGTCGGCGCGCTGACGTTGCCGACCGCATCGGTCACGGTAACGGTCAGGCTGTGCAGGCCGTCGCTCAGTGCCGGCGTGATGAAGCTCCAGCTGCCGCTGGCATCTGCCGTCGCGGTGCCGAGCAGCGTGTCGCCGTCATAGACGCTGACAGTGCCGTTGGCCTCCGCCGTGCCGCTCAGGGTCGGCGTGCTGTCGTCGGTGGTGTCGCCAGAGGCGAGATCGCCCTGCGAGGCGCCCACGTCGTCGGTTACCACCAGGCCGGTGGCCGCCTCCGGCGCAGTGGCGTCAACGGTAAAGGTGAGCGGCGCCGAAGCGGGGCCGGTGTTGCCCGCCGCATCGGTTACCGTAGTGGTCAGGCTGTGGCTGCCGTCGGCGAGCGTCGGCGAGGTAAAGCTCCAGCGGCCATCCTGCGCGACCGTGGCGCTACCAAGCACCGCGTCGCCGTCAGAAATAGTGACGATGCTGTCTGGTTCGGCGCTGCCGCTCAGCACCGGCGTAGCGTCACTGGTGGTATCGCCTGCGGCGACCGGCACGGAGACGCCGCTGCTGTCGCTGCTGAGCGCCAGATCGGCTGCGGCCACCGGCGCCTGCGTATCCAGAGTAAAGGTTGCTGGCGCAGTCGGCGCGCTGGCGTTGCCTGCCGCGTCGGTCACCACCGCCGTCAGGCTGTGGCTGCCGTCGGCGAGAACCGGCGAGGTGAAGCTCCAGCTGCCGTCCTGAGCGGCCGTAACGCTGCCCAGCACCGTATCGCCGTCAGAGATGGTGACGACGCTGCCCGCCTCCGCCGTGCCGCTCAGCACCGGCGCATTGTTGTTAGTGAGGCCGCCGATGGGAGCGCCGTTCTCATCCACCAGCGCAATGTCGGTAGCGGTTGCCGGCGCTGCGGTGTCGATGGCGATCGTCAGGATGGCGGAATCGGTGATATTGCCCGCGGCGTCGGTGACGCTGGCGCGGAAATCGTAGGTGCCGTCCGGCAGCGCCTGCGGCGTAAAGCTCCACAGGCCGCTGCCGTCGGCGGTGACGCTGCCGATAGCGGTATCGCCGTTATAGAGCGTTACCAGCAGCCCGGCGGCGGTCTGACCGCTCAGCGTCGGCGTCGCGTCGCGCGTGCTGGCGCCGTCAGCGAGATCCACTGGCGCGCCGCTGCTGTCGTCAGTGACCGCCAGGGTGACGGTCACAGGCGCCTGGGTGGCGGCGACGGTGAGATCGAACGGCTGCGTCGGCGCGCTGACGTTGCCCGCCGCATCGGTCACGGTCACGCTCAGGCTGTGCAGGCCGTCGGCCAGTTCCGGCGTGGTAAAGCTCCAGCTGCCGCTGCCGTCGGCGTTGGCCGTGCCCAGCAGCTGATCGCCGTCGTAGACGCTGACGATGCTGTTGGCTTCCGCCGTGCCGCTCAGGGTCGGCGTACTGTCGTCGGTGGTGTCGCCGAACGCCAGCGCGCCCTGACGATCGCCGACGTCATCGGTCACGGTGACGCCTGACGCTGTCTGCGGCGCGGAGGTATCGAGAGTAAAGGTCAACGGCGTAGAGGCTGCGCTAACGTTGCCCGCCGCATCGGTTACGGTGGCGCTCAGGCTGTGGCCGCCTTCAGCAAGCGTCGGCGTGGTAAAGCTCCAGCTGCCGTCCTGGGCGACGGTGGTCGTGCCCAGCACAGTGTCGCCATCGGAAACGGTGACGACACTGCCCGGCTCCGCCGTACCGCTCAGCACCGGCGTAGGGCTATTGGTGGCGCCGTCGTTCGTTACCGGCACGCCGTTAGCGTCGGTCAGGGCCGCGTCCGCGACCGCCGCAGGCGCGACGGTATCGATGGTGACGGTCAGCACCGGCGAGGGCGTCACGCTGCCGTCCGCGTTGGCGGTGTCGGCGCGGAAGGCGTAGCTGCCATCGTCCAGCGCCGCTGGCGTGAAGCTCCACTGGCCCGCCGCATCGGCAGTCACGCTTCCGATGACCGCATCGCCGTTATAGAGCGTGACCAGCGCGCCCGCGGTGGTCAGGCCGCTCAGCACCGGCGTGGTGTCGCGCGTGCTGGCGCCGTCGGCCAGCGCCACAAGGGTGCTGCCGCTGTCGTCGGTTACCTCCAGCGAGGCGGTGGCTGGCGGCACGCCGGCATCAACGGTGAGATCGAACGGTGCCGTCGGCGCGCTGACGTTGCCAGCCGCATCGGTCACGGTCACGGTCAGGCTGTGCAGGCCGTTGCTCAGCGCCGGCGTGGTAAAGCTCCAGCTGCCGTTAACGTCAGCCGTGGCGGTGCCAAGCAGCGTATCGCCGTCGTAGACGCTAATCAGGCTGTTGGCCTCCGCCGTGCCGCTCAGGGTCGGCGTGCTGTCGTCGGTGGTGTCGCCAGAGGCGAGATCGCCCTGCGAGGCGCCCACGTCGTCGGTTACCACCAGGCCGGTAGCTGCCTCTGGAGCAAGGGTATCAACGGTAAAGGAGAGCGGTGCCGAAGCCGGGCCGGTGTTGCCCGCCGCATCGGTCACGGTGGTGGTCAGGCTATGGCCGCCGTCGGCAAGGCCTGCGGCGGTAAAGCTCCAGCGCCCGTCTCCACCGACGGTCGCCGTACCCAGTACGGTGTCGCCGTCAGAAATGGTGACGATGCTGCCCGGTTCGGCGCTGCCGCTCAATACCGGGGAGGCGTCGCCCGTGGCAGCGCCTGCAGCGACCGGCACGGAGACGCCGCTGCTGTCGCTGCTGAGCGCCAGATCGGCTGCGGCAACCGGCGCCTGCGTATCCAGGGTAAAGTTCGCTGGCGCGCTCGGCGCGCTGGCGTTGCCCGCCGCATCGGTCACCACCGCCGTCAGGCTGTGGCTGCCGTCAGCGAGAACCGGCGAGGTGAAGCTCCAGCTACCGTCCTGGCCGACTGTGACGCTGCCCAGCGGCGTGCCGCCGTCAGAAACGGTCACGATGCTGCCCGGCTCCGCCGTGCCGCTCAGCACCGGCGCGTTATTGTTGGTGAGGCCGTCGATCGGATCGCCGTTGGCGTCCGCCAGCGTGACGTCCGCCGCCGCTGTCGGCGCGACGGTGTCGATGGTAATCGCCAGGGTGGCGGAATAGATGATGTTGCCTGCGGCGTCGGTAACGGCCGCGCGAAAATCGTAGGTGCCGTCTGCCAGCGCGGCAGGCGTAAAGCTCCACTGGCCGTTGATGTCGGCAGTGACGCTGCCAATTACGGTATCGCCGTTATAGAGCGTAACCAGCGCGTTAGCGAAGGTCGCGCCGCTCAGTACCGGCGTGGTGTCGCGCGTGCTGGCGCCGTCGGCCAGATCCACCGCCGCGCTGCCGCTGTCGTCGGTGATCACCAGCGTGCTGGCCGCCGGCGGTTCGCCTGCGGCGACGGTAAAGTCGAACGGCGCGGTCGGCGCGCTGACGTTGCCTGCCGCATCGGTCAGCGTCAGCGTCAGGCTGTGCGCGCCATTGCTCAGCGTCGGCGTGGTAAAGCTCCAGTTGCCGTCGGTGCCGACCGTCAGGCTGCCGATGGCGACGCCGTTATCGTAAATGGTCAGCAGCGAATCGGGCTCTGCCTGTCCGCTCAGAACAGGGGTCGCGTCGTCGGTGGTGGCGCCTGACGTCAGCGGACCCGTGCTGTCGCCGACGTCGTCAGTGACCACCAGACCGCTGACCGCTTCCGGCGCCTGCGTATCGACGGTAAAGTTGAGCGGCGCGGAAGCCGCGCTAACGTTGCCCGCTGCATCCGTTACCGTTGCCGTCAGGCTATGGCTGCCGTCCGTCAGTACCGGCGTAGTAAAGCTCCAGCTGCCGTCTCCGCCTGCGGTAACGGTGCCCAACAGCGTGTCGCCGTCTCGCACGGTGACTGTACTGCCCGGTTCCGCGCTGCCGCTCAGCGTCAGGGTATTGTCGTTTGTCGCGCCGCCAGCGGCCACCGCTGCGCCGTCGTCGTTAGTCAGCTGCAGATCGGCTGGCGTGGTTGGTGCCAGCGTATCGATAGTAATGGTCAGCACCGGCGACGGAGTAATGTTGCCGTCGGCGTTGGTGGTATCGGCGCGGAAGGCGTAGGTGCCGTCCGCCAGCGCGGCGGGGGTAAAATTCCACTGGCCGCTGGCGTCGGCGGTAACGCTGCCGATAACCGTGTCGCCGTTGTAGAGCGTCACCAGCGCGCCCGCGGTGGTCAGGCCGCTCAGGGTCGGCGTGCTGTCTGCGGTCGAGGCGCCATTGGTCAGCGGCACCAGCGTACTGCCGCTGTCGTCGGTAATCTCCAGCGAGCTGGTCGCTGGCGGCAGATCCGCCGCGACGTTGACCACAATCGCCGCCGTCGGCGCGCTGACGTTGCCTGCGGCATCGGTTACGGTCGCCGTCAGACTATGGCTGCCATTGCTCAACGCGGGCGTGGTAAAGCTCCACAGGCCATCGGCGCCAACCGTGACCGTGCCGAGTAAGGTATCGCCGTCATATACGCTGACGGTGGTGCCCGCTTCTGCCTGGCCGCTCAACACTGGCGTATTGTCGTCGGTCGAGCTGCCGGAAGCGAGCGGCCCCTGGCTGTCGCCGACGTTATCGGTCAGCTGCAGGTTGCTGGCGGCATTCGGTGCCAGGGTATCAACGGTGAAGGTCAAGGTGGTCGCCGGGCTAACGTTGCCTGCCGCATCGGCGGCGGTAATGCTCAGCGTATGGCTGCCTTCGCCCAGCGTGGAGGTAGAGAAAGACCAGCGCCCATCGCTGCCGACGATAACCGTGCCCAGCACGGTGCCGTTATCGGAAATGGTGACGGTGCTGCCCGCTTCGGCCGTGCCCTGCAGCGTCGGCGTTGCGTCGCTGGTCGCGCCGTTTGCGGCGATGGGCGTCAGGATCGTGCCGTTATCGCTGGTGGCGCTCACGTCGGTTAGCGCCGGCGCGAGAGTATCGACGGTAAAGTTCAGCGGATCGGTGGCGCTACTGGTGTTGCCTGCGGCGTCGGTGACCGTCACCGTCAGGCTATGCTGGCCATCCGCCAGCGTCGGCGTAGTAAAGCTCCAGCTGCCGTCGGCATTTACGGTTACGGTGCCCAGCAGCGTGCCGTTGTCGTAAACGCTGACGGTAGCGCCCGCCTCAGCGGTTCCGCTTAAAACAGGGGAATTATCATCGGTGATGCCGCCTGCGGCAATGGCGCCCTGAATGCTGCCGACGCTGTCGTTAATCACTACATTGGTCGCCGCGCCGGGCGCGGTGGTATCCCCGCCGCCTGTGCCGCCGCCATTGTTACCGCCGCCTGTGCCGCCGCCGGTATTGCCGCCACCTGTGCCATCGCCTGGGTTATCTCCGCCGCCGGTGCCGCCGCCTGCATCGCCACCACCACCGCCGCCACCGCCGCCGCCGTTAGTAGCAAACAGCGCGCCGATCCCCGCCAGCGCCGCGCCGCCGATACCAAAGGCGGCGATAGTGTTGTCGCTGGTCAGGTTATCCGCCAGCAGCCCTTCGGTACTGTCGATCGAGACGTACTGAAAACCCTGCTCACCGGGATTTTCTACCCACCAGAGCGCGCCCTGGTCATCCTGCAATACCAGGTCGCTTTCGCCTGCCGGGCCATAAAAATTATGAATAACAACCGTTTCGCCAGATTTCGTGGTTACAACAAGATCATTGCCGTTGCGTGCGAAAGATTTAATGTCAGATCGATTGAGGTTGAGTTTAATCACACTTGGAGTGGACAAATTGACGTCGCTGCCACTCAGCTGCGAGGCGATAGTACCGCCTTTAGGCGTTACTGAGATATTATTCATGTTATGTATATCCCACTGAGATTATTAATATTCATAAAAATGCCCGGCACCCAGAGATGCCGGTTTTTTCCGTGAATAACGCTGTGTGCTATTCACTCCCCTCTTTGTCGATCCCATCCGCTTGACGAAATCGCACTGAGCCGTGTTGAGTCTTTATCCTGGTGAGGGAATCACTTTTATTTTTCTAATAACCACAATGGGCTAGCCTGTTCCCGTAATAACGAGAACCGGCGACATATCATAAAAAATTAGGGCGACTGGCGATGGTGGTCTGTTGTTTTTTTAACGTGCCTGATGGTGAAACTGTTGCTGTTTGCTCAATAAAATCCGCTAAATAGCGCGCTTTCCAGCGACGACCCTGCAGGCCGACAATCGGTTTGTGCGCGAGCAGCTGGAGATGCCGCTCTGTCTCTACGCCCTGAACGATAACGCCCTTGCAGAAATCGTTTACATGATTAAGCAGCGTATCGAAGGCATAGCCATCGCCATGTTTCCAGAAGAAGTCTTTGCTGGTTTTGACATATTCGAAGAGGCCGCTGGTCAGCATTGATAAGGTCGATCCGCCCGCCGCGAAATCGTCCAGCCATAATAACGCAGGAGTAATACCCGCCAGCTTTTGCAGCAGCAGGCGATCGGCAGCGCAATAGCGTTCGGTGAACAAGGCGGAAACTTCGAGACGCAATAAGGGCAGACGGTCGAGCATTTTCTGCGTGTTGGCGTTATTTAAAACGCCGCGAATAATATCGCCGTCGACGTTAAGGCTGATAATGTGCGTGAAGCCGCTTTTATAGAGCGCCTCAAGCTGTTCCAGCTGTAGCTGAAACAGCTGCCATTTTTCCGCCTCAAGCAGGCAGTCGAACAGGCGGTGTCCACTGTCAGCATCCGTCAGGCCATTCATTTCACGGCCCGGCGTGAAGCGCGTTAACAGCTCCCACACCGTCACCTTTCCGGACAGAGCGTGAACAGGGTCAAGCAGAAAAGCGTAGTGCTGACGAAGACTTAGTTGGCGACCCATTCTGCTGCTACCCGATCTACCCGATAAGTCAGCCACCTGAAAACAGCAACGGAAATGTCAGGAAAACTCATATGAACGTTAAGAAAACATAGAAGATTCTTAACACCTTAACCTGATGCTAACGTACAACTTACATTTTGAAAAATAGATTTAAGCCAAACCCGGCCGAAAATTCAATAGCCAAAACCAATCAATTACGGTGATTGAAAAGGATTTTCAGAAATAAAAAATCATAAAACATGTTATAAATTAATTCCTCTGGCGGACTTGACGAATAGCCATTATTCTACTCCGTTGATTTTGTTATTAAATAAATTTAAAGCGGCATTGTAAACATCACGTTAGCTGATAAATTTTACTGGAAATAAAAGTCGCAATGATTTCCAAAAGCTGCCAAATAAAAAGGGCATCTTTAAATTCAGCTTTAGTCATAATGTTTAAATTTTATAATATATAAGCCTAAAAATCAGAGGCTATACACGCTATAAATTTAACAATTGAGATCGCCTGAATTGAGGTCAACGCTAACGCCTCGTTTTTTCTAAAAAATTCAGCGGCAAACAACTCCCCTTTCTGGGGCGCAGGTTTTACGAAGCTTAATCAGGCGTGAAACGGTGATAACGCTCACAAAACAGGTAAAAAGGGGAATTTCAGGCGGGAGAAGAGAATACCGGGCCCCTGATAAGGCCCGGCATGAAGCGTTACTTACTCATCTTCAAGATAGGTGTAGCCGTACAGGCCGCTTTCAAACTCTTCCAGGAACTGCGCGCGCAGCTCGTCGTCGAGATCGGTCTCTTTGACCTGATTACGGAACAGCGTCATCAGCTCGTCGGGGTTCAGCTGCACATACTCCAGCATATCCGCAACGGTATCGCCCTCGTCCGACAGCTCGACCTCGACCTCACCACCTGCGCGTGCGTAGACGTTGACCGCCTCGGTATCGCCGAACAGGTTATGCATATTGCCGAGGATCTCCTGATAGGCGCCGACCATAAAGAAGCCGAGCATCGGCGGATTCTCTGGATCGTATTCCGGCATCGGCATGGTGGCGGCGATGCCGTCGCCGTCGACGTAGTGATCGATGGTGCCGTCGGAATCGCAGGTGATATCCAGCAGCACCGCGCGACGCTCCGGCTTTTTATGCAACCCTTCCAGCGGCAGTACCGGGAACAGCTGATCGATGCCCCAGGCATCCGGCATCGACTGGAACAGCGAGAAGTTGACGTACATCTTGTCCGCCATACGCTCCTGCAGCTCGTCGATAATCGGACGATGCGCGCGGTTGCTCGGGTCGAGATGCTGCTGAATATAGTGGCAGATGCTCAGGTAAAGTTGCTCCGCCCAGGCACGCTGCGTCAGATCGTAGGTGCCAGAGGCGTAGCCGGTATGGATATCGTGCAGATCCATCTGGCTGTCGTGCAGCCACTCGCGCAGCGAACGGCGCACGTCAGGTTCGTGCATCTCCTGCCAGGTTTCCCACATACTGAGGATCGGGCGCGGCGCGTCCTCTTCCGGCGCCTGCGGCGTAATGAACTCGTTACGCTCCACGCCGATAATGTTGGAGACCAGTACGGTATGGTGCGCGGTCACGGCGCGGCCCGACTCGGTGATTACCGTCGGGTGATCCAGCCCGTGCTCTTCGCAGGCATCGCCGATCGCCCAGATAACGTTGTTGGCGTACTCGTTCAGACCATAGTTGACCGAGCAGTCGGACTGCGAGCGGGTACCTTCATAGTCGACGCCCAGACCGCCGCCGACGTCGAAGCATTTGATGTTGACGCCCAGCTTCGCCAGTTCAACATAGAAACGCGCCGACTCGCGCACGCCGGTAGCGATGTCGCGAATATTGGCCATTTGCGAACCGAGGTGGAAGTGCAGCAGCTGCAGACTGTCGAGACGGCCCGCGTTGCGCATGATCTCCACCAGCTGCAGCACCTGCGACGCCGAGAGGCCGAACTTCGATTTTTCGCCGCCGCTCGACTGCCATTTGCCGGAGCCCTGCGACGCCAGACGCGCGCGAATGCCGAGGCGCGGCACCACGTTCAGACGCTCGGCCTCTTCCAGCACCAGACGCACTTCCGTCATCTTCTCGATGACCAGATAGACTTTGTGGCCGAGCTTTTCGCCAATCAGCGCCAGACGAATATATTCGCGATCTTTGTAGCCGTTGCAAACGATCACCGTGCGGGTTTTGCCGGCGTGGGCCAGTACCGCCATCAGCTCCGCTTTGGAGCCCGCTTCCAGCCCCAGCGGTTCGCCGGAGTTAACCAGCGATTCGATCACGCGCTTATGCTGGTTGACCTTAATCGGGTAGACCAGGAAGTAGTCGCCGCGATAGCCGTAGGATTCGCGCGCGCGCTTAAACGCCGCGTTAATTGAGCGCAGACGATGCTGCAGGATTTGCGGAAAGCAGAACAGCGCAGGCAGACGCTGGCCCTGGGCCTCGCGCTCTTTCACCAGATTCGCCAGATCGACGCGCAGCGTCGGCTCGTCCGGGTTCGGACAGACGCTGACGTGACCGAGTTCGTTAACGTCGTAGTAGTTATTGCCCCACCAGGCAACGTTATAGGTACGCAGCATTTTGCTGGCATCCTGGTCGTTCATTGCAACCTCCTGCATTGAGCGGAGCACACCCTGTTCGCCGGCTGACGAACCCTTAATAGTCTTCATGTCGCCAGACATCACGAACCTCGAATTTCTGTTGGAATGTGAAAAAAGCACAAAACTAAGTGTAAAACACCCTGGCCCGTTACGTGTAAATGGACCCCGAATGCATCACGACGTTCACCGACGTGCAATCGTCAGTAGCGTAAATAAGGAAAAACAGGTTAACCGGCGCGCGTGTCGGGAGAATGACCGCAACAGGCGATTCGTCGGAAAAGAGGAGAAAAGGCAGGAAAGGAGTACGCCAGCGCGCCCATTGAGCGCAGAGAACCGCAAGAGAGAAGAGCGTGGTTCATTACTTCTGTCACCTCCACACATGTTTTCGCATGTGGAAATAATCTGGGCGAACGTCAGAGAGGCTCTGACAGTGGCTTACGCGCAGCGGCGTCATCCTTATGGCTGCAGGCAGCAGCGGCGTTTTATACCGCCTGACGGGCGAAATTGCAAAGCGTTTCGCTGGTTTGCCGCCGTTCCGCGTCACGTTTTTTTGCCAGCGACCGCTTTTCCGAAAAATGCGGAAACAGAAAAAGGGCTGGCATTTCGTTCACCCCTTAACCTAAAATAGCCGTCCAGATGGTTTTCCATCTAAACTGGTTAACATCCAGGCGTTTTACGTCTGACATACTGACACTTCTAAAACTGCTCGCGGCTTTGCCTGAAGGGGCGTCAAGTAAGTTCATCTCACTTACGCTATGCAGTCGAATTCAAACCATTTGTAAGGTAAAGAACAGAATGGCTAAACACCTTTTTACGTCCGAGTCCGTATCAGAAGGACATCCTGATAAAATCGCCGACCAGATCTCTGACGCCGTGCTGGATGCCATCCTCGAGCAGGATCCCAAAGCGCGCGTGGCCTGCGAAACCTACGTTAAAACCGGTATGGTGCTGGTCGGCGGTGAAATCACCACCAGCGCATGGGTCGATATCGAAGAGATTACCCGCAATACCGTACGTGAAATCGGTTATGTCCATTCCGATATGGGCTTTGACGCCAATTCCTGTGCCGTTCTGAGCGCCATTGGCAAGCAGTCGCCCGACATTAACCAGGGCGTTGACCGCACCGATCCGCTGGAGCAAGGCGCGGGCGACCAGGGCCTGATGTTCGGCTACGCCACCAACGAAACCGACGTGCTGATGCCGGCGCCGGTGACCTATGCGCACCGTCTGGTGCAGCGCCAGTCTGAAGTGCGTAAAAACGGCGCGCTGCCGTGGCTGCGTCCGGACGCGAAAAGCCAGATCACTTTTCAGTACGACGGCGGCAAAATCGTCGGTATCGATGCGGTAGTGCTCTCTACCCAGCATTCCGAAGATATCGACCAGGCAACCCTGCGCGAAGCGGTGATGGAAGAGATCATCAAGCCGGTGCTGCCGACCGAGTGGATCAACGCCAGCACCAAGTACCACATTAACCCGACCGGCCGCTTCGTTATCGGCGGCCCGATGGGCGACTGCGGCCTGACCGGCCGTAAAATCATCGTCGATACCTACGGCGGCATGGCGCGTCACGGCGGCGGCGCTTTCTCCGGCAAGGATCCGTCGAAGGTTGACCGTTCTGCGGCTTACGCGGCGCGCTACGTAGCGAAAAACATCGTTGCCGCTGGCCTGGCTGACCGCTGCGAGATTCAGGTCTCCTACGCTATCGGCGTAGCGGAGCCGACCTCCATCATGGTGGAAACTTTCGGCACTGAGAAGATCTCAACCGAACAGCTGACGCTGCTGGTGCGCGAGTTCTTTGACCTGCGTCCTTACGGCCTGATTCAGATGCTGGACCTGCTGCAGCCGATCTATAAAGAGACCGCCGCTTACGGTCACTTCGGTCGCGAACATTTCCCATGGGAAAAAACCGACAAGGCTGCCCAGCTGCGCGACGCTGCTGGCCTGTAAGGTTTCTCTCTAAAGGCTCTCCCCTTTCCCAGGGGAGAGCCTTGTTTTTTGGCCTCTTTTTTCTCTGCCTTCCGCCCCGTTCAGCACATTTTCTTTTCTCTACTACACTTTTCACACTCGTCAAGCCTCGGCGTGTTACCGATTACAAATTGAAACGCTTTATTAATCTGTTATTTAGGATTTAACCTGCGTGGTTATTCGGCTGAAAATGCGTTATTTTCAGCGTCCTCTGATAGCCGATAATTGACGCCATGTCGGAAACTTAACAAGTGCTATACCTTACTGGTTAGTTAACCTTTTTGGGCTGAATATGCTGAATTTCAGGGTTTCGGCGTGTGTAAGCGATTACATTAGCGTGATCGCCCTCACTTTTTACCCGAGAAAGGTTTTTTAACATTAGATAACAACAATGATGGATAAACTCGGAGGCAACATGCCTGGCAACACTCACAAAAGCAGAACCTCAAACAAGGCGATGACCTTGTTTGTCTGCTTTCTTGCAGCTCTCGCAGGGCTGTTATTTGGACTGGATATCGGTGTTATCGCAGGTGCGCTGCCGTTTATCGCCAAAGACTTTAACGTTACCGCACACCAGCAGGAGTGGATCGTTAGCTCCATGATGTTTGGCGCAGCGGTCGGCGCGGTCGGCTCCGGCTGGATGTCGTCGCGCCTTGGTCGTAAAAAGAGCCTGATGGCCGGCGCCATTCTGTTCGTTATCGGTTCGCTCTGGTCCGCCATGGCGCCGAACCCGGAAATGCTGATCGTCGCACGCGTCGTGCTGGGTCTCGCCGTCGGCGTTGCCTCTTACACCGCGCCGCTCTACCTGTCTGAAATCGCGCCGGAAAAAATTCGCGGCTCGATGATTTCGCTCTATCAGCTGATGATTACCATCGGTATTCTCGGCGCCTACCTCTCCGACACCGCCTTCAGCGCGTCCGGCGACTGGCGCTGGATGCTGGGCATCATCACTATTCCGGCGGTGCTGCTGCTGGTGGGCGTCTTCTTCCTGCCCAACAGTCCGCGCTGGCTGGCGGCCAGAGGCGACTTCCGCGACGCCCAGCGCGTGCTGGATCGTCTGCGCGACACCAGCGAGCAGGCGAAACGCGAGCTGGAAGAGATCCGCGAGAGCCTGAAGATCAAACAGTCCGGCTGGCAGCTGTTCCAGAGCAACAGCAACTTCCGCCGCGCGGTGTTCCTCGGCGTGCTGCTGCAGGTGATGCAGCAGTTCACCGGTATGAACGTCATCATGTACTACGCGCCGAAGATTTTTGAAATCGCCGGCTTCACCAATACCACCGAGCAGATGTGGGGCACCGTTATCGTTGGCCTGGTCAACGTGCTGGCGACCTTTATCGCTATCGGTCTGGTGGACCGCTGGGGCCGCAAACCGACGCTGATCCTGGGCTTCCTGGTGATGGCGGCGGGTATGGGCGTGCTGGGCACCATGCTGCATATGGGCATCCATTCGCAGGGCGCGCAGTACTTCGCTATCGCTATGCTGCTGATGTTTATCGTCGGCTTCGCCATGAGCGCCGGTCCGCTGATTTGGGTGCTGTGTTCGGAAATCCAGCCGCTGAAAGGCCGCGACTTCGGTATTACCGTTTCGACCGCGACCAACTGGATCGCCAACATGATTGTCGGCGCGACCTTCCTCACCATGCTGAATACGCTGGGCAACGCGAACACCTTCTGGGTCTACGCGCTGCTGAACGTCTTCTTTATTGTGCTGACGCTAATGCTGATTCCAGAGACCAAAAACGTCTCGCTGGAGCACATCGAGCGCAATCTGATGTCCGGCAAGAAACTGCGCGACATCGGTTCAAACAACTAAGTTACTCAGGCGGGCCAAAAGGCCCGCCTGAAGCGGTTAGCAATGTGCGGACACGGGTGACAAGGCCCGATCGCAAAGACGCAAAAGCGCCATCCATGGCGGCTCGGCCCGCGCAGTCCCTTGCGCGGGACGCTTTGCTCTTCGGTCCTTGTCACCCGTGTTTTGAGTTTGTTAGCCGTCTGAAGGTGGGCCTTATGGCCCGCCTTTTTTATTTGATTGAGTTCTTCGCCCGCGCCGCCTATGCTTCCGGCATGAAAACGCCCCGACTTCCCATCGCCCTCCAACAGGCCGTTATGCGCTCGCTGCGCCATTTCTTACAGCTTGCCAGCGACAGGCTGGAGCGCCCGTTTGCCGAACCGGCGCTGGTCTATCAGCAGCGCGGCACGGCGGCTGGCACCGCCTGGCTGGAAAAGTGGGAAATTCGCCTCAATCCGGTGCTGCTGCTGGAAAACCAGCAGGCGTTCGTCGATGAGGTAGTGCCGCACGAGCTGGCGCATCTGCTGGTATGGAAAGTCTTTGGCCGCGTGCCGCCGCACGGCAAAGAGTGGAAGTGGATGATGCAGGAGGTGCTTGGCGTGCCCGCGCGTCGCACCCATCAGTTCGAAATCGCCTCGGTGCGCGCCGCCACCTTCCCCTACCGCTGCGGATGCCAGCAGCATCACCTCACGGTACGCCGCCACAACCGCGTGCTGCGCGGCGAAAGCGAATACCGCTGCGTACGCTGCAAAAGCCTGTTAAAACCGGGCGACTATTCGCCAGCCTGAGCGCAATTCCCATTCCGCTCGCGACGTCATTCTGCTACCCTGCCGCACTTTTTTACCGACTGAGAATAATTCCGCAACATGTCTCGCAAAATTATCTGCGCCGTCGCGCTGCTGCTCTCCCCTTTCGCTGCCCAGGCGATCGCACTGAACAATTACCATCAGAATAACTTTCAGCAGGCGAAAACCTTCGCTGCGGCGATTAACGCCGACGCGCCCGGCTCCTTCTACTGCGGCTGTAAAATCAGCTGGCAGGGTAAAAAAGGCATACCCGATCTCAACAGCTGCGGCTACCAGGTGCGTAAAAACGCCAACCGCGCCGGCCGTATCGAGTGGGAACATGTTATGCCCGCCTGGGAGTTCGGCCACCAGCGTCAGTGCTGGCAGAACGGCGGCCGTAAAAACTGCAGCAAAGACGCCGACTATCGCCGCATCGAAAGCGATCTGCATAACCTGCAGCCCGCCGTCGGCGAGGTCAACGGCGACCGCGGCAACTTCGCCTACAGCCAGTGGAACGGCGGCGAACAGCAGTATGGCCAGTGCGCCATGAAGGTGGACTTCAAGAACAAGCAGGCCGAGCCGCCCGCCCGCGCTCGCGGCGCCATCGCGCGCACCTACTTCTATATGCGCGACCAGTATCACTTGCGCCTGTCGCGCCAGCAGACTCAGCTTTTCACCGTCTGGGACAAGCTCTATCCGGTCTCCAGCTGGGAGTGCGAACGCGACCAGCGCATCGCGCGCGTGCAGGGTAATCACAATCCTTATGTGCAGCAGGCTTGCCAGCGTTAAAATCACTGCCCTACACTAACGTCTTCTCGATATTGCCGCGCCGGGTGCGCGGCGCTCAGCTTTCAGGGCCTGTATGCGCATACCTCGCATTTATCATTCCGAACCTTTAACCAGCGGCAGCGAGATCGCGCTGGACGAAGACGCCTCTAACCACGTTGGACGCGTTCTGCGCATGACCAGCGGCCAGCGTCTGGAACTCTTTGATGGCACTAATCTGACTTTTGCGGCAGAGATCACTCTTGTCGATAAAAAGCGTGTAAAAGTAAGAGTCCTTGAAGGCCAGCCCGACGATCGTGAGTCTCCCCTGTTTCTGCATCTCGGCCAGGTGATGTCGCGCGGCGAAAAAATGGAGTTCACTATCCAGAAATCGATTGAGCTGGGCGTGAGCGTGATTACTCCACTTTTTTCCGAACGTTGCGGCGTAAAGCTGGATGCCGAACGGCTGGCGAAAAAACGCCAGCAGTGGCAAAAGATCGCTATCGCCGCCTGCGAACAGTGCGGCCGCAATCGCGTGCCGGAAATCCGCCCGGCGATGACGCTGGAGGCCTGGTGCGCCGAGGCCGACGACGGCCTGAAACTTAACCTGCATCCGCGCGCGCAGCAGAGCATCAACACGCTGCCGCAGCCGGTCGAGCGGGTTCGCCTGCTGATCGGCCCGGAAGGCGGGCTAAGCGCCGAGGAGATCGCCATGACCGGCGAGCGCGGTTTTACCGATATTTTGCTCGGCCCGCGCGTGTTACGCACGGAAACCACCGCGCTGACCGCGATTACGGCACTCCAGGTGAGGTTTGGCGATCTCGGCTAGGGAATAATCAGGGTTTATATTAAGACGCGCGCAGCACTTACTGGCGTCCTGACTGGTCAGCCTGCGCTGACCGCACAGAACGAGGCGGAAAAGACCGCCTCTCTGAGGAGAGAATAATGATTAAACTTGGCATCGTTATGGACCCCATCGCGTCCATTAACATTAAAAAAGACACCAGCTTCGCCATGTTGCTGGAAGCACAGCGCCGTGGTTACGAAATTCACTATATGGAGATGGCCGATCTCTCGCTGCGCGGCGGCGTCTCTTACGCCCGCACTCGCCTGCTGAGCGTCGATCAGAACTATGATAAATGGTATGAGTTCGGCAGCGAGCAGGAGATCAAACTGGCCGACCTCAACGTGGTCCTGATGCGCAAGGATCCGCCGTTCGATACCGAGTTTATCTACGCCACCTATATTCTGGAGCGCGCCGAAGAGCAAGGCACGCTGATCGTCAACAAGCCGCAGAGCCTGCGCGACTGTAACGAGAAGCTCTACACTGCCTGGTTCTCGGAGTTCACGCCGGATACGCTGGTGACGCGCAGCAAAGAGAAACTGCGCGCCTTCTGGCAGGAGCACGGCGACATTATCATGAAGCCGCTGGACGGCATGGGCGGCGCGTCGATTTTTCGCGTCAAGCAGGATGACCCGAACTTCGGCGTGATCACCGAGACGCTGACCAACCACGGCCAGTTCTTCTGCATGGCGCAGAACTATCTGCCCGCCATTAAAGAAGGCGACAAACGCGTGCTGGTGGTGGACGGCGAGCCGGTGCCTTACTGCCTGGCGCGCATACCGCAGGGCGGCGAAACGCGCGGCAACCTGGCGGCAGGCGGCCGCGGCGAAGCGCGCCCGCTGAGCGAAAGCGACTGGGAAATTGCCCGCCGCGTCGGCCCGACGCTGAAAGCAAAAGGGTTGATTTTTGTCGGCCTGGATATCATTGGTGATAAACTCACTGAAGTGAACGTCACCAGCCCGACCTGCGTGCGTGAAATCGAAGCCGCATTCCCGATCTCCATCACCGGTATGTTGATGGACGCAATCGAGAAGCGTCTGGGCTGAGCATGACCCTGGAGCCAGGCTCCGTGATCAACCCAAACCGGCGCATACCCGCGCCGGCTATTTTTGGTACATCGAGTGAGAATGAATTTACAGCATCATTTTTTGATTGCCATGCCTTCCCTACAGGATCCCTTTTTCAAACGCTCCGTGGTCTATATCTGCGAGCACAATGAAGAAGGCGCGATGGGTTTGATTATCAACAAGCCGATGGAAAATCTGACGGTCGAAGGCATTTTAAAGAAGCTGAAAATCACGTCAGGCGAGCGCGATCCCGCGATTCGTCTGGACAAACCGGTATTCAGCGGCGGCCCGCTGGCTGAGGATCGCGGCTTTATTCTTCACTCCGCGCAGCGCATCTTCTCTTCCAGCATCCGCATTTCCGACACTACGGTAATCACCACCTCGCGCGACGTGCTGGAGTCGCTGGGCACCGCTTCGCAGCCGGAGCATGTGCTGGTGGCGCTGGGCTACTGCGCCTGGGAGAAAGATCAGCTGGAAAACGAGCTGATGGAGAACGCCTGGCTCACCACGCCCGCCAACAGCAATATTCTGTTTCAGACGCCGATCGCCGATCGCTGGCGCGAAGCGGCGCGCAGCATCGGCATCGATATTCACAGCATCGCCAGCGATGCGGGACACGCCTGATGACGACGCAAACGCTGCTGGGTTTCGACTTCGGCACCAAAAGCATCGGCGTCGCGGTCGGCCAGCAGCTGACCGGCAGCGCCCGCCCGCTCGCCGCGCTGAAAGCGCAGGACGGCACGCCGGACTGGTTGCAGATTGAGCGCCTGCTGAAAGAGTGGCAGCCTGATTTCGTGGTGGTCGGCCTGCCGCTGAATATGGACGGCACCGAGCAGCCGTTGACCGCGCGCGCGCGCAAGTTCGCCAACCGTCTGCACGGCCGCTTCGGCGTGCGCGTCGAGCTACAGGACGAGCGCCTCAGCACGGTAGAAGCGCGTGCCGGTTTGTTCGAGCGCGGCGGTTACCGCGCGCTGAATAAAGGCTCGGTGGACTCGCAGTCGGCGGCGATTATTCTGCAGGACTGGTTCGAAACCCACTAAGGCCCGCCTCGCGCTCGCCTGATTCAGGGGCGACCAGCCCTTCCCGCTGCCGCGCCAGCAGGCTCTGCTCAAAGGTTTGCATCCCGGCCTGCGCGCCGGTTTGCAGCAGCGCGCCGATCTGATGCATCTTGCCGTCGCGGATCAGATTGGCGATGGCGGGCGTGGCGATTAATACCTCAAACAGCCCAATGCGTCCGCCGTCGCGCGCCGCCGTCAGCTTCTGCGCCAGTACCGCTTTCAGACTGCCTGCCAGCTGGGCGCGCACCAGGTTTTTCTCCTCTGCCGGAAAGACATCCACCAGGCGATCGATCGCCTGCGCTGCGCCGCGCGTATGCAGCGTAGCGAGCACCAGATGGCCGGTTTCGGCAGCGGTGAGCGCCTGGCGGATAGTGTCGCCGTCGCGCAGCTCGCCCAGCAGAATAACGTCGGGATCTTCACGCAGCGCGGCGCGCAGCCCGAGGCTGAACGAGGCGCAGTGCGCGCCGATTTCGCGCTGCTGGATCAGCGACTGCCGGCTCTGGTGAATGAACTCAATGGGATCTTCCAGCGTAATAATGTGCTTCGCCTGCTGGCGGTTAATGGCGTCGACCATGGCGGCAAGCGTGGTCGATTTGCCGCTGCCGGTCGCGCCGGTTACTAATATCAGCCCGTCCTCCAGCTGCAGCCAGCGCGACGCCGCCGGCGGCAGGCGCAGGCTTTCCAGCCTCGGACAGCGGGTTGCCAGCGTCCGCAGCGCCAGCGACAGCCCCTGCCGCTGGCGAAACAGGCTGGCGCGCAGCCGCTGACCGTCAGCCAGCGAGAAAGCGAAGTCGGTTTGCCCCTGCGCCGCCAGCTCTTCGCGCTGTCGCGGGTCAAGATAGCGCCCGATAGCCTGCTCCAGCCAGTCGGCCGTGAGCGGCGCGAGATCGGGGAGCGGCTCCAGCCTGCCGTGGCGCCGCCAGCGCGGCGATTCTCCGCTGCACAGGTGCAGATCGGCGGCATTATGCTTTACACTAAGCGCCACCATTTCTTCCAACTCCATAGATAGCCTCCTGACGATGACCTCAATCCAGCACAACCTACAGCAACTGCGTCAGCGGATCCGCGCTGCCGCAACGCAATGCGGGCGCGATCCAGAAGAAGTTACGCTGCTTGCCGTCAGTAAAACCAAACCTGCGAGCGCGGTCGAAGAAGCGATCGAAGCCGGCCAGCTCGCCTTCGGCGAAAATTACGTGCAGGAAGGGGTTGAAAAGATTGAGGCGCTGGCCGCACATCCACAGGTGGAGTGGCACTTCATCGGCCCGCTGCAGTCGAATAAAAGCCGCCTGGTAGCGGAGCATTTCGCCTGGTGCCATACGGTGGATCGCCTGAAGATCGCCCAGCGCCTGAACGATCAGCGTCCCGACTCGCTGCCGCCGTTGAATGTGTTGATTCAGGTAAATATCAGTGACGAAAACAGCAAATCTGGCATCATGCTGGAGGATTTACCCGAACTGGCGCAGCAGGTTGCCGCGCTGCCGCGACTGCAGCTGCGCGGCCTGATGGCGATCCCGGCGCCGGAGAGCGACTACGCGCGCCAGCTGGCGGTGTGTCAGCGGATGGCCGACGCCTTCCGTCAGCTGAAGCAGCGCTATCCCGACGTCGATACGCTTTCTCTGGGAATGAGCGACGACATGGAAGCGGCTATTGCCGCAGGCAGCACCATGGTGCGCATCGGCACCGCGATTTTCGGCGCGCGGGATTATGCGCGCAACCCACAACAATAATTGAGGAACCTCATGTTAACACTGACGTTTTTAGTCAAAACGCTGATCGACCTGTATGTGATGGTGCTGCTGCTGCGCATCTGGATGCAGTGGTCGCGCTGCGACTTTTATAATCCGCTGTCGCAGTTCGTGGTGAAGATCACCCAGCCGATTATCAAGCCGCTGCGCCGCATTATTCCGGCTATCGGTCCGATCGATACCGCCTCGCTGCTGCTGGCATTTGTGCTGACGACGCTGAAATACCCGATTTTGCTGCTGATCCAGGTCGGCGCCTTCTCGGTCGATCCGGCCAATCTGCTGGTCGGCCTGCTGTCGCTGGTTAAATCCGCCGGTTATCTGGTGTTCTGGGTGATCATCATTCGCTCGCTGATGAGCTGGATCAGCCAGGGACGCGGCCCGCTGGACTATGTGCTGGTGCAGCTGACTGAACCGCTGATGTCGCCGATTCGCCGCATTCTGCCTGCGATGGGCGGCATCGATTTCTCGGCGATGATTGTGATTCTGGTGCTCTACGCCCTGAACTTCCTCGGAATGGACCTGTTTCCGGGCCTCTGGTTTCTGCTGTAAATATGACTGGAACTGCTATGCAAAAAGTTGTGCTCGCCACCGGCAATCCCGGCAAGGTACGTGAACTGGCGGATCTCCTCTCCGCCTTTGGCCTGGATATCGTGTCGCAAACCGATCTGGGCGTAGAGTCGGCGGAAGAGACCGGCCTGACCTTTATTGAAAACGCCATTCTGAAAGCGCGTCACGCCGCGCAGATCACCGGCCTGCCCGCCATCGCCGACGATTCGGGCCTGGCGGTGGATGCGCTGGGCGGCGCGCCCGGCATCTATTCGGCGCGCTACGCCGGCGAGGCGGCCAGCGATCGGGAGAACCTTGAGAAACTGCTGAACGCGCTGGAAACGGTGCCGGACGGCGAACGTCAGGCGCAGTTCCACTGTGTGCTGGTCTATCTGCGCCATGCGGAAGATCCGACGCCGCTGGTGTTCCACGGCAGCTGGGCGGGCGAAATCACCCGCTCCGCCGCCGGCGAAGGCGGTTTCGGCTACGATCCGATTTTCTACGTGCCCGAACTGGGCAAAACCGCCGCCGAGCTAAGCAAAACGGAAAAAGGCGCGGTTTCTCATCGAGGCAAAGCATTGACGCTGCTGCTGGAAGCGATGCGCAATGCCTGATTTACCGCCGTTAAGCCTCTACATCCATATTCCGTGGTGCGTGCAGAAGTGCCCCTACTGCGACTTCAACTCCCATGCGTTAAAAGGCGAGGTGCCGCACGTCGAGTATGTGCAGCACCTGCTGCGCGATCTGGAAAACGACCTGCCGCTGACCCACGGGCGCGCCGTGCGCACCATTTTTATCGGCGGCGGCACGCCGAGCCTGCTGAGCGGCGAGGCGATGCAGATGCTGATGGACGGCGTGCGCGCGCGGCTGCCGCTGGCGGCGGATGCGGAGATCACCATGGAGGCCAATCCCGGCACCGTAGAGGCGGACCGCTTCAGCGCCTATCAGCGGGCGGGCATTAACCGTATCTCTATCGGCGTGCAGAGCTTCGACCCGCAGAAGCTGGAGCGGCTGGGGCGCATTCACGGCCCGGACGAGGCGAAGCGCGCCGCGCAGCTGGCTGAAGGGCTGCATCTGCGCAGCTTTAACCTCGACCTGATGCACGGCCTGCCCAATCAGTCGCTGGAGGAGGCGCTGAGCGACCTGAAGCAGGCGATCGCGCTCAACCCGCCGCATCTCTCCTGGTATCAGCTGACTATCGAGCCGAATACGCTGTTCGGCTCGCGTCCGCCGACGCTGCCGGACGACGACGCGCTGTGGGAAATTTTCGAGCAAGGGGATCGTCTGCTGACCGCCGCCGGCTATCAGCAGTATGAGACCTCCGCCTACGCGAAGCCGGGCTACCGCTGCGAGCACAACCTCAACTACTGGCGCTTCGGTGACTACCTCGGCATCGGCTGCGGCGCGCACGGCAAGCTGACCCAGCCTGACGGGCGCATCGTGCGCACCGTGAAGACGCGCCACCCGCGCGGCTTTATGCAGGGCCGCTATCAGGAGAAGCAGTATGAGGTCGACGACGCGGAGAAGCCGTTCGAGTACTTCATGAACCGTTTCCGCCTGCTGGAAGCGGCGCCGCGCGAGGAGTTTGCGCGCTATACCGGCCTGAGCGAGCAGACCATTCGCCCACAGATGGATGCGGCGATCGCAGCGGGCTACGTCGCGGAGAGCGCCACGCACTGGCAGATAACCGAAAAAGGTAAGCTGTTTTTGAACTCGCTGCTGGAGCTGTTTTTAGCGGAGGAGTAAGTGGAAAAGCCGACCCTGGGTCGGCTTTTTTATGAATGATTGTCGCAAAAGTTCGAGCTCATGAAGAATGAGTATGCGATGCACTCATATAAATAACAGCATCATATATTTAAATATTTAATCAGCGCCATATTATAAACATGCCCCCTTTCTGAACCAGCGGATTCAGCAACTGGCCTGTCACTTCCACAATTTTAATCGCGGCAGCCTTTATTAACCCAGAAAAACCTCACCTAAGTAGTAAGAATTATAATGTTATTAGCATGAAGCAGTCTCAAACCCTTTCAAATCATGTCACAATTTACAAATTAAACACATCTTCATATCTTACTCGATACATGCATATTACTTTAGAATTGGTAATATTTTTTTCGCCAGCTAAATTAAATTTAACTACCAAAAAAAAGATAATATTCTTTTAATTAATGACGTAGATTGTATTTATTCATAGTTTTCAATTTGCATTATTTTTTAAAGACAGCATATAAATTTCCCTTTACGCAGTTAAGCAAGGAGCAGCGAAAAATGGCAATACCATCATATCTATGGCTTAAAGACGATGGCGGAGCGAAAATTAAAGGTTCCGTTGATGTCGCTAATCGAGAAGGAAGCATTGAAGTCACTGGTTTTTCTCATAACCTGAGACTTATGACCGACCCGTTGACAGGCAAAATAACAGGAACAAGAAAACACGGCCCGGTCATTTTTCAAAAGGAGTTTGATTCCTCGTCTCCCTATCTTTACAAAGCCGTAGCGACAGGACAAACGCTAAAGGAAGCTGAATTTAAGTGGTATCAAATCAATTATGCAGGACAAGAGGAAGAATATTTCAATATTCTGCTTGAGAACGTCAAGATTGTCGGCATACCGCCAATAATGCACGATACAAAAGATAGCCAAAAAGAAAAACACAACCATCTGGAATGCATAGAGATGGCGTATGACAGGATTACATGGAAACATTGCGACGGAAATATAATCTTCTCGGATAGCTGGAATGAAAGGTCTTGAAAAATGAGATACCCCACATTAGCAGCCTCTCCTAACCCACCATATGATAGCGCTTCTTTTTCACCGCCTGGCGTTTCAGTTATAAATAACATGATGATGGCAAGATTACATAAAGGCCCCTCTGCATTAACTTACGCATGGTTTTATTTACAGGTAAGAGGCCATGGTCCCTGGGATTATAAAAATCAATGTGGTCGGCAGTATGCTAATTTTGGTAATTTCAACTATGGTGCTACTGGCCATGCCGCTGGGATCGCAGATTCCGTATTGTTACGCGGAGCAGGCTGGGCTCAAAGTCGCGCAGGGACCAGCAGGCCTGAATATGGCGACTGGTATGGCGCTAGTCCATACGGGGATGATCCGGACGATCAATACTGGATAAGAGCTGGGATTGAATATGCGAAGCGCGCTGGGTTTTAAAAAGAGATATGTGGTCATAGCTATTCTGGCAATAACGCTGAGCTATGGCATTTATAAACTCACTCAACTGTCCCCTCTTGAACAAAAAATCCTTAGAAAAGTAAACATTAATACTCACGCTGCTCTCTACATTACCGAAGCGGATGCAGGCGCAACTACAGATTTTTCGTATCGCTATTATCTGTTTGACGCCAGTAAAAGTGATAAGGACTTCATAAATAGCCTGGCCGCTGACAGACAGCCGTTTTTAATTACCGCCGACCCGAATGCGTTTCAAAAGGTCGAAAACAACGCAATCTACCTATCCGTCAAAGGAGATGTTTTTGCTTTCCACAACGCTCCGGTCTACCAGATAAAGGGTGCGCTGTTTTCTGTTCCTGTTTACCTGACCTCAGAGCCGTACTAGCATAATTTTTAATAACGAGGGCGGCGCAGGCCGCCCTCACCGTTATGCTTTCGGGAAGATCCACAAATGGTTTTCCGGCAGCGCCAGATAGCAGTGCTGCGGGTCACGCACCTCATGGCCGTAGGCGCGAATAGCGAAATCGTCGCCTGCGGTGCGGAACAGGTACTCCCAGCGGTCGCCGAGATACATGCTGGTGACCAGCGGCAGTTCCAGCTGGTTCTCGCCCGGCCCTTCCACCAGCCTCACGCGCTCTACGCGGATCACCGCCGTGGCCTCCTGGCCCAGCTGCACCCCTTCTCCCGCTCTGCCCCACAGGCTCCAGCCTTTGCCTTCGATACGCGCTTTACCGTCGCGCAGCTCGGTGATTTTTCCGTGCAGCCGGTTGTTGCTGCCCATGAACTCGGCGGTGAAAAGAGTTTTCGGCGAGCCGTACATCTCCTGCGGCGTGCCCTGCTGCTCGATCTTGCCGTTATTCAGCAGCAGGATGCGGTCGGAAATCGCCATCGCCTCGTTTTGGTCGTGCGTCACCATCAGCGCCGACAGCCCGAGCTTGATAATCAACTCACGCAGGAAGACGCGCGCCTCTTCGCGCAGTTTGGCGTCGAGGTTCGATAGCGGCTCATCCAGCAGGATCACCGGTGGGTTATACACCAGCGCACGGCCGATGGCGACGCGCTGCTGCTGTCCGCCGGAAAGCTGGTGCGGATGGCGCTTGCCCAGATGGCCCAGCCCCAGCTGGTTGAGTACGTCCTGCACCCGCTGATTAATCTCCGCAGAAGCGACCTTACGCAGCTTTAACGGATAGGCCACGTTCTCAAACACCGTCTTGTGCGGCCACAGCGCGTATGACTGGAATACCAGCCCGAGGTTGCGCTCTTCCGCCGGGATCTCGCTGCGCGGCGTACCCGCATACACCTGGTTTTTGCCGATGATAATCTTGCCCTGCGTCGGCTTTTCCAGTCCGGCGACGGCGCGCAGCAGCGTCGTTTTGCCGCTGCCGGAGGGGCCCAGCAGCGACACCACTTCGCCGCGCTGTAAATTCATGGAGACCCCTTTCAGAACCGGGTTGTCGCCATAGGTTAAATGCAGATCTTCTACTGATAATTCAATCATGTAATTTAACTCCAAATCGCAGGGCGATACCCAGGCCTACCACCACCAGCAGGATGTTAATAAAGGAGAGCGCGGCGACGATATCGATCGCGCCCGCGGCCCACAGGGAAACCAGCATCGAGCCGATGGTTTCCGTGCCGGGCGACAGCAGATAAACGCCGGTGGAGTATTCGCGTTCAAAAATCAGGAACATCAGCAGCCAGGAGCCGATCAGGCCGTAGCGTGAGAGCGGGATCGTCACGTGGCGCGTAATCTGCCCGCGCGTGGCGCCGGTGCTGCGTGCCGCCTCTTCCAGCTCGGGCCCCACCTGCAGCAGCGTCGAAGAGATCAGCCGCAGGCCATAGGCCATCCATACCACGGTATAGGCCAGCCAGACGCTGAAGATGGTGCTACGCAGCGAGCGCAGCCAGACGATAAGGTTATCGCGCAGCCACTGCGACCAGGCGAAATCGGAAAGCCAGCCCGATTTAAGCGAGTTGTCTAGCCACAGCGGCAGGAACAAAAACACCCAGAGAAACGCCAGGCCCGCCAGCAGCCCCGGCACGGCGCGCGGCACCAGCACGCTGTAGTCGAGAAAGCGCGTGGTGTTGTCAGGCTTGCGGTGCATGGCGATGCCGATGAACAGGTAGCATCCCACCGCTAGCGCGCCGCCGATCACGCCGATCGCCATGGAGTTGACGATGGCGCGCAGCAGATTTGGCTGCGCCCAGATAGTCTGGAAGGTTTTGATCGACAGCTCGTCCCACAGCGAGACGCCGACGCCCCAGTTAGAGATAAAGGCGCGCAGCACCACGCCCAGCAGCGGCACGCCGATGGTCACGGTCAGCCAGAACGCCACCACCGCACCCGCCACCCAGCGCCATTTCCCCAGCGGCAAGGCGCGCGCCTGGGAAGCTTTGCCCTTAACGGTCACGAAGCGGTTGGCGGTGCGCATCAGGCGGCGCTGCAGCATCACCAGCGGAATGGTGATGCAGATCAGCACCACGGCCACTGCGGCCATCAGGTGATATGAAGGCGTGCCGAGCTTGTTGGTCAGCTGGTAGAGATAGGTCGCCAGCACCATATTGCCTTCGGGATCGCCCAGAACCAGCATCAGGCCGAAGACTTCCAGTCCGAGAAAGAACAGCAGCACCACGGCATAGAGGATCGAGGGTCGCACCATCGGCAGGCTCACCGCCGTCATCACCTGCAGCGGCGAGGCGCCGGCGATGCGCGCCGCCTCCTCGACATCCGATCCCACGCTGCGCAGCGCCGATGAGATATAGAGGTAGGCATGGGGAACGTGCGTCAGCCCGGCAATCACCACGATGCTCGACATATCGTAGATATTCCACGGCACAAAGCCGAGCAGGGACTGCGCCCACAGCGAGAAGAAGCCGACCGGCCCGGCGGCCACCACATAGCCGAAACCCAGCACCATCGGCGAGACGAAGATCGGCACGAGGATCAGCGGCTCGATAATGCGTCTGCCCGGCAAGTCGGTACGCACCATCAGAAACGCCAGGATGCCGCCCAGCGGAATGGCGATAATCACCAGCCCAAAGGCGAGAATAAAGCCGCTTTTCAGCGCCTTGTAGAAGTCGGGGTCGGTGAAAATAAATTCAAATGACTCCAGGCTCCACTCTTTTGACGGCGCAAAAAAGGGTGCGGATAAAAAGCTCTGGATAACGATAAACGACAGCGGAACATAGATAACCAGCGCGGTTAACAGCACCACGACGCCGCGCGGCAGGCTTTGCCACTTTCTGCGCAATGCATTCATATTGAGACCCTGAATGGCGAAATCTTAGGAAAGAGAAGCGCGACGCAGCGGGCCGCGCTTCCAGACTGCCGTTATTTACCGGCGGCTGCGCGCCACTGTTTGATGTAATCCAGACGTTTTTTCGGCTGCAGGTACTCCAGCAGGCTTTCGTCTACCGGGATAGGCTTCAGCGCGTTGCCTAACATTTTGGTCAGGCCGTCGATATCGTTTTTGCCTTCGATATCGTTACGCAGCGAGGGAATGTCGGCCTGATTCGCCAGAATGGTTTGCCCTTTTTCAGAGAGGACATAATCGAGCCACAGCTTCGCCGCATGACTGTTCTGCGCCTGCTGGCTGATAAAGGAGACGCGCGACAGCACCAGCGTGTAATCCTTCGGATAAGAGATGCCCAGCGAAGGATCGGTTTTGGCGCGGGCTTCAGCATAGGAGCCGAGAATATTGAAGCCGATCAGGTTTTCGCCGGAGGAGACCCTCTCCATCATGGTGCCGGTAGAGGACTGCACCGCTAAGCCGCCCTTCGCCACTTCAGACAAGGTTTTGAAATATTGCGGATCGGCTTTGGAATCCTGCACCGACAGCATAAAGCCCAGCCCCGATTTTTCGATATCGTAGGTGGTGACTTTGCTCTTGAATTTGTCAGTCTGACTGGCGATCAGCTTCGCCAGCGCGGCGTGGGAATCGGGCACCTCGCCAGCCGGGATCAGCCGCTTGTTATAGATGATCACCACCGGCTCGTAGGTGGTGCCGTACGCGCGGTTTTTCCACACTGCCCACTTCGGCAGCTGAGCGAGTTCAGGCGACTGATACTCCTGGGCGTAGTCGGTCGCCAGCTTCAGGCCGGTATCCATAGAGGAGCTCCAGACCACGTCGCCGCTGGTGCCGCCGGAGGCCTGTTCGCTGATAAAGCGGTTGTACAGCTCGGTGCTGTTCATATCGTTATATTCGACTTTGATGCCGGGATAGGTGGCCTCAAACCCCTTGATCAGCGGCCCTGCGGCTTTGGTGTCGGTGGTGGAATAGATCACCACTTTGCCTTCTTTGGTCGCGGCGTCAATAACGCCCTGGTAGTCCGCCGGATAGCCCTGCGGCGGCGCGGAAAAGGCGGAACAGGAGATAAATACAGTAGCGGCAACCAGAGTAAGAGGATATTTGTTCGACATTATATTTAACCTTTTAGTTACACTTTAGGAACTAAGGGTCAACATAGCCGATCGGGTCCGCCAGACAAGAGGTGCCCTGGCGTTATCTTCGCGAAGTGTGATTATTGGCGTTTTTTCGGCAATTAACACCATTAAAACCACGCAGGCGACGCGTGCCCTTATTGCGCGCGATCACACTATTACAGGCCGCTAATTTTGCGATAGAGTCGGCGCGGATGGCCAATATTGCCATACTGCATTTCGACGCCGATAAAGCCGATCTCCACGCAATACTCCAGATAACGGCGGCCGGTGGTTTTACTGATCCCGACGCTCTCTACCACCTGCTCCACCGACCAGCTGCGGTCAGGCGCATCGCTGAAAAAGCGTTTAACTCGCGTCAGGGTCAGAGACTCGATGCCTTTAGTCGACGGCGCGGGCGGCGCGTCGCTGGCCGGCAGGTTGAACAGCTTGTCCAGCGCATGCTGGTCTACATTGGTCATCTGGCGCATCGTCTGCACCAGCAGCATAAAGCGTTCCAGCGAGGCGCGCAGGCGGTGAAAAAAGACCGGCTTGAGCAGATAGTCCAGCGCGCCGCTGCGCATCGCATGGCTACAGGTCTGCATGTCGCTCGCGGCGGTAATAAAGATCACGGAACAGTCAAAACGCTTCAGCAGCGGGTCGTCGATTAGCGTAACGCCCTGCCCGTCCGGCAGGTAGTTGTCGAGCAGCACCAGCCGCGGCTGATGCTGCTCGATCAGCTGGCGCGCCTGTTCCAGCGTGGCCGCAATGCCCGCCACGCGCAGATGGAAATGCTGCTCGATAAACTCGCGGTGCAAATCGGCGAGATGCGGCTCATCTTCCACAATCACTACCTTAAGCGGCTTAGCGTTGTTCATGAGAAATTCCTGTCGAAGCGGCGGACGGGAACGGGATAAAAATGGTAAAAATTGTTCCCTGCGGCGCATTGTCATTGATTTCGATGCTGCCGCCCGCCTGATGAACGTATCCCGCCGCCAGATAGAGGCCGATGCCGTGCTCCGAGCCGAGCGGATCGTCGCCGCTGGAAGGCTTGCTGGTCACGCCCTGCTCGAACAGATGCGGTTTCAGCTGTTCGTCCACGCCGCAGCCCTGATCGGCCACTTCGATCAACAGCTCCTGATTGCGATCGGAAATATAGAGCTCCACCGGCGGAGCGGGCTTTTTCACGTTGAGCGTAGCGTCTACGGCATTATCCAGAACGTTGCCCACCACCGACATCAGCGCGGTTTCGCTAATGGTCGCGGGAATGCGCATAAGCTGGCAGGCGGGATCGAACTGTAGCTCGACCCCTTTTTCCCGCGCGCTGACATATTTCCCCAGCAGCAGCCCGCACAGCGCCGGCGAAGTAAAGCGCGCCGAGACGAAATCGAGCACCTGCTGCGCGCCGGCGGACTGCGCCTGAATATAGCGCATCGCATCGTCGTAGCGCTGCATCTGCAGCAGCCCCACCAGCGTGGCGGTCCAGTTGAGCTGTTCATGGCGCATAATGCGCAGATTATCCGCATAGCGCTTTACCTGGCTCAGCTGGCTGCTCAGGGTATTGATGTCGTTTTTATCGCGAAAGCTGCAGACCCAGCCGCCCGGTACGCCAGGTTCAAGATCGATAGCGACCCGGTTGACGATCACCTGACGCTGATTCAGGACGGTGATCTGATCGTGCTGGCGTCCGCTCTCTTGTCCGCCGCTCTGGCTGAGAAAAGCGGGATGGATCTGCATCACCTCATGCAGCGGCTTGCCCAGCAGTTCACTCTCGCTGCGATCGATCTCCAGCAGCTCCCTGGCGGCGCGATTGATTAAAATCAGCTGCTTTTCGGCGTTAACGGCGAACACCCCTTCATACATCGCCTCGAGCAGCGCTTTTTGCTGCAGCACCAGCAGCGCGATATCTTTCGGCTCCAGCCAGAACATCTGCTTCTTGAGGTTGCGGCTAAAAGCCCATGAAAAAATAAACAGCAAAATCAGCAGCGCCAGGCCGTACAGGCTCGCCTGCCACAGCAGACTAACGTTGATATTGGCGATATAGGAGGTGAGATAACCGACCGAGACGATGCCGATCACCTGATGGCGATCATCAAAGATAGGAGCTTTGCTGCGCAGCGATACGCCGATGCCGCCCTTACGCACCGAAATAATGGTTTTCCCCTGCAGCACCTCGGCATTATCGCCGCCAATCAGCGGCAAGTTAAGGCGTTCGGGCGATTCAGAGTGGTAGAGATGCTGCTCGCGCGCGTCGCCGATCACGATATAGCTCGCGTCGCTTTGCTCGCGCAGCGGCTGGATCAAGCGGGCGATGGCCGCGATATCGCGGCTCGCCACCTTCTCCGCCAGGCCGGGCATCAGCGCAATTTCGCTCGCCTGCACGCGCGCGCGCTGCCCCAGATCGTGATGCAGCTGCCGGTCGATAAAATGAAACAGAATCGCGCCCTGCAGCGCCAGCAGCAGGCAGGAAAACAGCACCAGCGAGAGAAAGAGTTTTACCTGAAAAGGCAATCTGCGTTTCATACAACCTGTTATATAGGAGCGAGTGCGCGGCATCAGGCAAGACTATCATGCACGCAGGCGGCCAGCGGCTGGCTAAGCCCAGAGTTGTGAACTGGCTACCATCTCAGCGAGACGGCTGACCTGCTGCATTGACGGGTAAGCTTATATCCATGCAGCCGTCCAGGTGTATAAGTGGTTAAAATAAATTAATATAAATGTTGCCAGACCTCATGCGCTGTGGCTTAATAGCGCCATCGGTTTGGAATACAGACCTTATGAAAGCAGTTTTAGTAAAGCAGTCCTCAGTTCAAGTGTTATCCAAAGATACCCTTCTTCGTGAGCTCCTCCTAAGCGCCCATAAGTAATTCTCAGGCCATCTTCGCCGCTTTAAGTGGCTCATAAATTAAGGAAATATCTATGTCTAACAAAATGACTGGTTTAGTAAAATGGTTCAACTCTGACAAAGGTTTCGGCTTCATCACTCCGGACGACGGCAGCAAAGATGTATTCGTACACTTCTCTGCAATCCAGAGCGACAGCTACAAAACCCTCGACGAAGGCCAGAAAGTCTCTTTCACCATCGAAAATGGTGCTAAAGGCCCTGCTGCCGGCAACGTCACCGCGCTGTAAGACGCGCCGGTTATCAGCGACGCTTACAATAGCGATGAAGGCGCAAGCCTGAGCGGCTAAGCTGCCGCTGATAACGAAAAAAACCCGCCCTGTGCGGGTTTTTTCATATCTGTTTCCCTTAGAGCGGCCCGCTCACTCCTCGCACCCGTTAAATTTATCATCCACACTTACCCAAAGCCGTAGTCGGCACTGCCATTGTGCATTACACTGCGCGCTGCAAAAACTGAGTAGATTAACGATTAAACAGGCGGTAACGGCGATGAACGGAACGATCACAACCTGGTTTCAGGACAAAGGTTTTGGATTTATCAAAGATGAAAATGGCGACAACCGCTATTTTCATGTGATCAAGGTCGCTAACCCTGAGCTAATCAAAAAGAATGCGGCGGTGACCTTCGAACCCACCACCAACAGCAAAGGGCTGTCAGCCTATGCTGTGAAGGTGCTCCCGGAGAGCAAATATATCTTTATCGCTGGCGAGCGCATCAAGCTCACCGCAATCAAATCTTTCGTGGTCTTCAGCGAAGAGGTGCCGGCGGATAGCCGCATCGATAAAGAGAATACCGTGCTCTCTGTGGGCTCGCTGCTGAATAACATCCGGCCGAAAACTGAAGCGAAGCCTGGCGAAATGCGCGCGGTGAGAAAGCTGGCGATCACCACTTTCCAGGGAACGACGCTGATCTTCTCGGAAGATGAGATCGACGTAGATGCCACGGCGAAAATGCTCAAAGTCTGAGATACGGCAGACAGTCCCGAAAGTACAACAGGCGTTACCCTGGAGACTCTTTATGAACGATGAAACACCAATCAGATACTACGACGTTGCGGATGAGTATGCGACGGAGAGCAACAAGCCGGTTAGCGACTCAGAACGCGATTCGCTGGCGCGCTATTTCCAGCTGCTGATTACGCGCCTGATGAATAACGAGGAAATCAGCGAAGAAGCGCAGCAGGAGATGGCTGTGGAAGCAGGCATCGACGCGCAGCGCATTGACGAGATCGCTGAGTTTCTTAACCAGTGGGGCAACGAGTAACTCCGCAAGGCGCGCCTGAAATCGACAAGCGCGCCGCTTTCTTTACGACTTCACGCTGCCGACCAGCTTCTTGCGCTGATCTTCAAGGCTAATCACGCGATTACAGACTTCCTGCCCGAAGTTTTTGAAATCCTGCTCCTGATTGCTCCACTCCGCCTGAATCGACTGCTGTAGCCCGCCCAGGTTGCCCATGATCGCCTGTAGCGGATTGCTGCCGCTCGCCTGCTTGCTGCCCATCTCGTTCAGGCTATCCTGCAGCACGCCGCCCATGGTGCTCTGCACCAGACGTTCGCCGTCGGCGCGCACCTGGTCGATCGCCTGATGATGGAAGGTCAGGCCGTCGTCGCGATGTTCGATAATGCGGTTCATCTGCTGCTTCAGCTGACCGTTGAGCGTGGTAAGGCGGTTGCGCACGTTGCTGTCGGCGCCGAGCTTCTCGACAATCACCTTATCCAGCGCGATGCGGCCCTTCTCCAGGCGCGACGAGGCGCCGGTATCGATCCACGGCAGATCGCGACGCAGCGCGTTCTGGTAGTCGATAGCCTGCTGGCGCTGCGCGTTGTTCACCGTCACCTTCTGGCCGTTAAGCTGCACATCGCCCTGCGGGGAGATCTCCAGGTTGCCGTTTGCGCCGACCACCTGCACGCTTTGCGGCTTAATCACCACGTCATCCTGCGGTTTAACGCTGCACTCCCAGGCAGCCTGCGCCTGCGTCGCTGCCAGCAGCAGCGCGGCGATAAGCGTTTTACGAACCATAATCTCTCCCTACTATGTGAACCAGGCGCTGTAATGACAGGTCGGCCGTCGGCGGCGCAGCGCTATTGGCGACGGCCAGCGCACAGCCTCCGGAGCGTACTGCAGTACGTGAGGAAGGCGAGCACTGCCCGGCGTCAATAGCGCAAGCAAGCCAGGCCGATACGGAACTTAGTCCCACCAGACGTCGAAAAGTTCGGTAACCTGCACATCACTCAGCTGACGATCTTCCAGCCACTTACGCACCAGCTCGCGGTGCTCGTCGGTGCACTTGCCGGTCTTTTGCAGACAGATCAATCCTTCCCACACCAGATAGCCGCTGCCGTCATAGGCCAGGCCGTTCGGCGCGATCACTTCGTTGATAAAGTCGTCGACGGTTTTATCAATTTGCTGTTCCGTGGTGCCGTCGGCGAAGCGCCAGGCGACCGAGAAGCCCAGCTCCTGAAATTCGTCGAGATGCAGTTTTTTACGTAAACGGCGGCTGCGATGTGTGGCCATTATTTAATCCTCTCAAACATTAAGTCCCAAACGCCGTGGCCCAGTCGCTGCCCGCGCTGCTCAAATTTGGTCAGTGGACGCGTCTCCGGACGCGGCACGTAATCCTGGGTTTCCGACTGATTTTTATAGCCGTCGATGCCGTTCATCACTTCCAGCATATGTTCGGCGTAGGCTTCCCAGTCGGTCGCCATATGAAACACCCCGCCCAGCTTCAGCTTGCGCATCACCAGTTCGGCGAAAGGCGTCTGCACGATGCGGCGCTTGTTGTGGCGCGCTTTATGCCAGGGATCGGGGAAGAAAAGCTGCACCATGCGCAGCGAGTTATCCGGGATCATCTTCTCCAGCACTTCCACCGCATCGTGGCACATCACGCGCAGGTTCTCGACGTTCGCCTCTTTCGCGGAGGCGAGGCAGGCGCCCACGCCCGGCGCGTGCACTTCGATGCCAAGGAAGTTCTGCTGCGGGTTGTTCTGCGCCATGGTCACCAGCGACGCGCCCATGCCGAAGCCGATCTCCAGCACCACCGGCGCGTCGCGGCCAAACAGGCGCGTCAGATCCAGCGGCTCGGGTTGAAACTCAACGCCCATCTCCGGCCAGTATTGGTCGAGCGCCAGCTGCTGCCCTTTGGTCAGACGCCCCTGGCGGCGCACAAAACTGCGTATACGGCGCAGCGGCCGCCCGTTCTCATCAAATTCCGGAGTGATGACGTCATTAATCATGTTGTAGCCTGCTGAGTAGCCTGTTTGGGGAAAGGCGCATTATGCAAAGTTAATTAGCAGAAGCAAGCCCTTGCGATCTTCAGGTTTACACCGGGGCCGCGCCTGTGCTGGAATGCCTGCCTGAGTGTAGAGTAATCACGGAAAATTTCCTTCTTATGATGCAAGCGCCGCAGTTCGCGCAACAGGTGCTGGACTGGTATCAGCGCTTTGGCCGCAAGACCCTGCCGTGGCAGCAGGAGAAAACGCCCTATAAGGTGTGGCTCTCTGAAGTTATGCTGCAGCAGACCCAGGTCGCCACCGTTATTCCCTATTTCGAACGCTTTATGGCGCGCTTTCCCACCGTCGCCGATCTGGCCGCCGCACCGCTCGACGAGGTGCTGCACCTCTGGACCGGGCTCGGCTACTACGCCCGCGCGCGCAACCTGCATAAGGCGGCGAAGCAGATCGCCGACCAGCATCAGGGCGAGTTCCCGCAGAGCTTCGACGAGGTTGCGGCGCTGCCTGGCGTCGGACGCTCCACCGCAGGGGCGGTACTGTCGCTGTCGCTTGGCCAGCACTTCCCTATTCTCGACGGCAACGTAAAGCGCGTGCTGGCCCGCTGCTACGCGGTTGGCGGCTGGCCGGGTAAAAAGGATGTCGAGAAGCGACTGTGGGAAATCAGCGAAACCGTCACGCCGGCGGAGGGCGTTAGCCAGTTCAATCAGGCGATGATGGATCTCGGCGCGCTGGTCTGCACTCGGTCGAAGCCCAAATGCGACATCTGTCCGCTTAACAGCGGCTGTATCGCCTACGCCAACAATAGCCAGGCGAGCTATCCCGGCAAAAAGCCGAAGCAGATCCTGCCGGAGCGCAGCGGCTGGTTTTTGCTGCTGCAGGATGGCGATGATGTCTGGCTGGAGCAGCGTCCGCCGGTGGGATTGTGGGGCGGTCTGTTCTGCTTCCCGCAGTTCACTACAGAGGAGGCGCTGCACGACTGGCTGCAGGCGCGCGGCATCGCTGCGAAGCCGCAGCAGCTCACCGCGTTTCGCCATACCTTTAGCCATTTCCATCTGGATATCGTGCCAATGTGGCTATCGTGGTCATCTGTCGGGGCGGCGATGGATGAACCCGGCGGTCTCTGGTATAACTTAGCCCAGCCGCCGTCAGTGGGGCTTGCGGCGCCGGTTGAGCGGCTTCTTCACGAGCTGCGTCACCCGCAACAGCTGGCCCTGCACCGGCATGAGATTAGAGAGGAAAAGTAATGAGCCGCACGATTTTTTGTACGTTTCTACAGCGCGACGCCGAAGGGCAGGATTTCCAGCTCTATCCGGGCGAAATCGGTAAGCGCATCTACAATGAGATCTCGAAAGAAGCCTGGCAGAAGTGGATGGCCAAACAGACCATGTTGATCAACGAGAAAAAGCTCAACATGATGAATCCGGAAGACCGCAAGGTGCTGGAGAAGGAGATGGTGAATTTCCTGTTTGAAGGCAAAGAGGTCCACATCGAAGGCTATACGCCGCCAGAAGCATAAATTTTAGGGCCTCAGCGTTGAGGCCCCTCTCTTTTCCGGGTCAGGCACGTATTTACAATGAATAAGAAATTACTCGCACTGCTGGTGATCGCTCCTCTTTTGGTCTCCTGTTCAGGAAAGAAGTCTTCGCAGTATCACGAAGAGTGGGTAAAGGACACCAACGGCTTCGATATTTTAATGGGCCAGTTTGCGCATAACATCGAGAACATTTGGGGTATCAACGAAGTCCTGATCGCCGGACCGAAAGATTACGTCAAATACAGCGACAACTATTACACCCGCAGCCATATCAACTTCGAAAGCGGCAACATTACTATCGAAACCATTTCCGGTACCGATCCCATGGCCAGCCTGCGCCAGGCGATCGTGACCACGCTGCTGATCGGCGACGATCCAGGCAATGTCGATCTTTATTCCGACGCCAACGATATTGTCATCAGTAAAGAGCCGCTGCTCTACGGCCAGGTGCTGGACAACACCGGCCAGCCGATTCGCTGGCAGGGCCGCGCGGGCAACTTCGCCGATTACCTGCTGCAAAATAAACTGCAGCGTCGCGTTTCCGGCCTGCATGTCATCTACTCGGTCACCATTCCGATGGTGCCTAACCACCTCGACAAGCGTGCGCACAAATATCTGCCGATGGTGCGTAAGGCCGCCGAGCAGTATGGCGTCGACGCGTCGCTGATTCTGGCGATTATGCAGACCGAGTCGAGCTTCAACCCCTATGCGGTCAGCCATTCCGACGCGCTGGGGCTGATGCAGGTAGTGCAGCATACCGCAGGCGTCGATGTGTTCCGCATGAAGGGCAAGTGGGGCAAGCCGAGCCGCAGCTATCTGCTCGATCCCGAGAACAATATTGATGCGGGCACCGCCTATCTTTCGCTGTTGCAGAAGAGCTATCTGGGCGGGATTCAGGATCCGGTGTCGCGTCGCTATGCGGTGATCACCGCCTACAACGGCGGTGCGGGCAGCGTGCTGCGCGTCTTCTCCAGCGATAAGGATCGCGCCTTTAACGCCATTAATAATATGTCGCCGAGCCAGGTTTATAACACGCTGACGACGCAGCATCCGTCTGCAGAGTCGCGGCGCTATTTGTATAAGGTGAGTACGGCGCAGCGCAGCTATCGACGTTATTGACAGGGTGTCTGCTGCGCAGGCGGGGCTGAGCGGGTTCCGCCCGCCAGGCGGGTTGGCCTGCTGCGCAGGCGGCTCTGAGCGGGTTCCGCCCGCCAGGCGGGTTGGCCTGCTGCGCAGGTGGCTCTGAGCGGGTTCCGCCCGCCAGGCGGCTTAAGTCTGCTACGCGAACAGGCTCTGAGCGGGTTTCGCCCGCCAGGCGGCAGGGAGTTTCAGCAGCGCCGCTGCTGGCGTGCGTGTTAAGGGGCTCGCCAGCCCCTTAACAATCCCGGCTTCCGGCAGCCTCCACGCCGCGCTCCGCGCGGTCCCTTCGTTGCTTACGTCGGCCGCACGGACCGCGCGGATTCGACATCCTGTCTCATGCCGCGCTCTCGCCGACGTCCTGTCGGCTCGTCCTGGCCGCCGTGCGCGCCTCAGCGTGTCGGATGCCTCTGACACTGCCCCGCCTGTGAGTTTCCTTATTTTTTATTAACGACAGCGTCGTCTGAACGCATGATTCATGCTTCCAGCGATGAGGCTGCGCCTTCAATAATCAGGATTTGCAGCGGGGGTTGTGGGGGCCATCGCAGCCGCTGAGCGGAGGAAGGATTTCAGGATGAGGCGACAGGACGTCGCCGAAAGCGCGGGCCAGGCCAGGACGGCCTGTCCTGCGCGGTCCGTCAGAAATCCTGAGCGAGCGAAGGGACCCGCGCAGCGGGCGGGTGAGCTGGCCCGGGGCGCGGGTGCAGGGCCGGCGCCTACCGGCCCTGCCCGGTCGCCTGCAGCGGGCGGAATGAAACCCCCCCCCCGTCAGGCGAACGAAACTTGC